>NZ_JASAUS010000098.1:0-34829 GCF_029953005.1 Bradyrhizobium sp. Mp27
CCGACGGGCAGAGTCCGGCCAGCAGCGCAATGCGCTGGCCGGCGCTGCTACGACTGCTTACGGCCGCTTTAGCTGCTCAAGGACCAGCCTCTTTCGCTGCTGACGAGAAAGCGAGTGAGCCAGTCAGGCGCCCCCGCGCGCGGCCCCAAGGGCAAACCCACCGGGAAAATATCTCGTCAATGCATGTAAGCAGCGCCGGCTCGCGTAGTTGCTGCGCATGAAGCGCAAGGAGATCACAGAAAACGAGGCGACTGCTCGTCGGTCAATGCATTGTCGAAAACTCCTCGGCAGCGATTCAAGTCACATGATCGTCTTCGTCTCGGTCCGCCTCGAGTTGGTCGGCCTCGTCCGACGCCAGCACAGGAAACTCCCCCGCCAGCATTTTGTCCTTGCTGAGCAGGCCAGCCTCCTCGAGCATCTCCATGTCCGGAAGATCGCGCAGCGTCTCCAGGCCGAAGTGCGACAGGAACGCCTTCGTCGTCACATAGGTGTAGGGCGCGCCGGGCTGGGGGCTACGCGGCCCGGCAGCGATGAACTCCAGTCCGCGCAGACGGGCGATGGTATCGCGGCTGACCTCTTTGCCGAAGAAGGATGACAATTCGGTGCGATTGATCGGCTGGTAGTAGGCGATGCAAGCAAGGATCAGCGCTTCGGTCTGCGACAACGCCTTGCCGTCGCCGGGAGCGCCGATCGCAGCCCGGATCGTTTCGGCGAAGTTTTTCCGGGTGCGGTGCTGCCAGCCGCCAGCGACGGCAACGAGCTCGTAGGGCCGGCCGCGCAGCTCATCACGGATGTCGTCGATCAGAAGGTCAATGCTGCAGTCGCGGCCGACGACGCGCGCCAGAACCTCGCGCGTCACCGGCGCGGGCGAGGCGAAGATCACCGCCTCGACGCGGCCCATCCATTCGCGCCAGCGCAGCTCCGGCGGCAGCTCGGCCAGCTCGATGTCGAGATCCTCTTTTGGCCGCGCGCGCCGCCCCAAATCACCCTCCCAAAATGTCAGAGCCCATACAGTCGGAAGGTGGGGCGGCCGGTCAGCTCGCGCACCGCGCCGAGCGAGACCAGCCGCTCGAATAGCCGCCGTGTGCTGCGGTCACTCGCGGTCCTGCCGGCGCCGGCCGCCTGGGCGTCCTCCATCAGCAGGATCGCCACCATCATGTCGGCATCCTTGGCCCGCAACTTCGGCGCGGAGGCAAGTAGCCGATGGGCGCGCCGCACGAGGTCGGCGTAGAGATCGACGGCAGCAGCAGCGGCGCGCGCATAGGCCAGCGCGCAAGTCCTCGCCCAGGTCTCGTCGGGGCCGCCGGCCTTGCCGGCCGCGCGCAGCTCGGCGCGGCGCAGCTGGCCGGCGAGCAGCGGCACCGCCATCGGCCATTTCAAGCGATGGGCGAGCACAATGTCTGCGAGCCACAAGGCGAGCGGTTCGCTGTCGGGGACGACGCGCAGGCTTATCGCCGCGATCTCGGCAGCGGCCGCGACGGCGCTTCTCTGTCCTGCCGCCAATTTCGCCGCGGCGGTGACGACGTCCTCAAGCGCTTCATTGAAGCGCAGCTCGAACAGCGAGGACAAGGTAAGCATCCAGTCCGTCGGCGCCATGGCGGCCTGCTCGCCGAGATACCGCCAGGCCTTGAGGATGCATCCGCCCGGCCCCGGGTCGTCGGTCTCGCGGCGCAGATACCAGGCGTCACGCAACGCCGCTTCGTCCTCGGTGCGGCCACCCTGGCGAGCGAGGACGGCGGCGTTGGCGAGCGCCAGGCGTTGGCGCCAGAGCTGACCGAGGGGATGCTCGCTGCGGGCGATCGGGTGGACCGCAGCAAGCGCGCCGCCGGCAAAAAACATCGCATCGTCAACCGGTTGGGCGGACGAGCCCTGCCGCGCCCAGCTAGGCACAGGCGGGACGGTCGGCGGGGGCTCGGGGATGATTCGCGCGCGAGAGAGCATGGCTAAGGGTAACAAATGACGGCGCTTGTGACCATTTATTTCGATAAAACCGCCGCGCCTGTCGGCGGATAACAACGACCGATAATGTTGCATTATCGGTCGTTTTTGCCTTTATAGAGAGGAATGAGCCTGTGGCTCGCTATCGCCGGACGGCCTCCTTTTGGCATCAGATCGACGAGAATTCGCGCTCATTGAGCGGACGGGGTTCGCCCCCAACTCCCGGACGCCGATGGAGATGGTCTCTCTCGTCGAGCAGAGTGCCAAAAATCACGCAAATCGGCCGCCCGGACGAAATCTCGCGCACAATTATGAGATTCCCGGCGCATAATTGTGAGACTGGCTGAATCGGAATGGTGAGACTGGCTGCCAAAGCACGCAGTCTCATCATATCTGAATCGCCTGCCCGTCGCTCGGCAGCTTTGTCCGCCGATTCGGCTAGAATCCGCCAATGAAGTCAAAGTCTGATTCGTTCCAGATCAATGATTTGCCGTCCGCCAATGAAACGCGAACGACACCCGGAATCGCCGTCCAGGACCCCGAAGGTCGTGCTCCAGACGCCTCCGCGCCGCCTGAGAGCCCGGCGGAAAGTGCCGATGTTTCCGCCGCAGAGACGTCGGCCGAGACCCGCGGCGGCCTCCCCTCCCCTCTCCCGGCTGCGGAATCCGGCGTGCCGGCGCATCTCGAACGGCTCGCCGACCGGGCCCGCGACTATGTCGAGGCGGCGAGCTCGGCCAACACCCGCCGGGCCTATGCCACCGACTGGAAGCACTTTTCCGGCTGGTGCCGGCGGCAGGGCCTCGAGGTCTTTCCGCCCTCCCCGCAGACGGTCGGGCTCTACATCACCGCCTGCGCCTCGGGCGCCGCGACGGCCGACCGAACGGCTAATTCGGTCGCGACGATCGAGCGACGCCTCTCGGCTCTGACCTGGAACTACGCGCAGCGCGGGACGCCGCTCGACCGCAAGGACCGGCACATCGCCACCGTCCTCGCCGGCATTCGCAACACCCACGCCGCCCCTCCCCGGCAGAAGGAAGCCGTTTTGCCGGAGGACGTGATCGCCATGCTGGAGACTCTCAATCGGGGCACGCTACGCGGCCTGCGGGACCGCGCCATGCTGCTGCTGGGCTTCGCCGGCGGCCTGCGGCGCTCCGAGATCGTCGGCCTCGACCTCCATCGCGACGACACCGAGGATGGCCGTGGCTGGGTCGAGATCCTCGAGAAGGGCATGATCGTCACCCTGCGCGGCAAGACCGGCTGGCGCGAGGTCGAGATCGGCCGCGGCTCGTCGGACGCCACCTGCCCGGTCGTCGCCCTGCAGACCTGGCTGAAGCTGGCCCGGATCGGCCATGGGCCCCTATTCCGGCGTGTGCGGGGTGAAGGCAAAGACGTTGGTCCGGATCGCCTCACCGACCAGCAGGTCGCCCGCCTGGTGAAGCGTGCGGCGGTCGCCGCCGGCGTCCGTGGCGATCTGCCGGAGGGCGAGCGGGAGGAGAAATTTGCCGGACATTCCCTACGTGCCGGCCTCGCCTCCTCAGCCGAGGTCGACGAGCGCTACGTGCAGAAGCAGCTCGGCCACGCCAGCGCCGAGATGACCCGGCGCTATCAGCGCCGGCGCGACCGCTTCCGTGTCAATCTGACCAAGGCGGCAGGCCTCTGAGGCCGCTCTCCGCTGATTAGAACCGATATGCCCAATCGCGCATTCCGATAAACATGATGCGCCACGGCTGGTCGATAAGTTTGTTCCACGCGTAGCAACAGTGATCGAGGATGTCGTTGTAGGATCTGAACACGCAGTTCGAAAGCCAGTTGTCACGAAGGAACTGCCAGACGTTCAAAAGCCAGGATCAACTCGACGTGCAGACTCTACACAGGTCGAGAGAACGGCTAGTCGCCGAGGGTACGGCGCTGATCAACCAGTTGCGCGCCATTCTTTTGGAGCGTGGATTGGTGGCTTGCCAAGGCTCAGTCTTCCAGTCGAAGATGATCTTCATCGGGCCTCCCCTCATTATTGCTGTCCAATCAGTCGGCGAGCCCGATCATCACGGACAGCATGTTGTTCAGCGCCAGCATATCGGCGCCTGACAGATGGCCTATCACCGGGCCGCATTTGGCACGCGGATAGGCCAGAACCTTGTCGACCATGACCTGTGAGACGAGCTTGAGACCGTTCGAGGCCGTCGGCTCGATGGTGAGCCGATATAGCGGGGCATCGGCGATCATGCCGGTGAGCAAGACCACGAGCACGCTGTCCGCCGCATTGAGCACGTCGGACTGGATGACGACCGCCGGACGGGGCTTGCCGTAGTCGCCCTGTGCCGAAACCGTGACGAGATCCCCTCTCCTCACGATTCAGGCCATTCAGTCGCGGCGGCAATGAAATCCAGCGCCTCAGCTTCCTCGGGCCGGCCGCGCAGCAGCAATCCCTGCCGCCTGGCTTCGGCGGCAAATTCCGGCTTGTGGGGATCAGGCACCCAGATGCGCAGCTGCTTCATGCCGCGATGCTGCTGCTGTTGGCGGTAGCGTTGAAACTTGGTCAGGCCGTCATCGGTATGCTTGGGCCGCGCCATATGAGATCTCCATCAGTTGCGCGCTACTTTACTATAAAGGTTGCGCGCTACCAAACCATTTCATGAATCAGGCCGCATTTTCGTTTTCTTCAGCGGGGCATTGATCTGCGCCATCAGGATCGGCCCGAGCGAGAACTCCCCTGCCGCGGCTTTCGCCGTCAGGCCGCGCAGATAGCCGCCGGCGGAATTGATGGTGGCGCTCCGCTCGAGGATGCAAGCGACAACGATCGCGGCCTGGACCTCGCCCATAACGCGCTGTGCCTCCTCCCAAGCGCTGGGACTGATCCCGAGCATCCGCCGGGCCACAGCGGCCGTCGCCAGGAATCGCGCCAATTCGAAATCTGGCCGTCCTTGGCGTAATCGGCCAGGTCGCCACACGCCTGCAGCACCATTCCTAAGGGATAGCGCCCCTCCCCTCCCCTCCCCTCGGCGTTTGTTGGTCTGGCACCGCTCTAGCCGTCCCGCCTTCTCGGGAGGCTGGTTCAAGATCAATAAAGAGGTTTGGATTTGAACTCTGTTTGTGCGGCTCAGAATGGGCCTCATTGGGGTCCAGATTCGACGTTTTGACGTGTGATTTCAGCAGACCAAGCACGTCGTCGGCGAGTTGAGAAAGCGTGTCAGCGGCCTCCTGCAGCTGCTCAAGTGTCGGCGAGCGTGGAATTCCGTCCACGATCGCCCGGAAGCCGACGTGAATCCCGGGCCAGTCGGCGGGTACGCCCTCCTCGATGCCGGTGGCGATCATCTTGGCGATGTCGCGCCGGCAGAGCGTAATGCGTTCACGGGCCAGCTTCACGGCCCTGATCCCGGCCGCGATCTCCTCGGCCAGGCCCTCGATCTCCTCAGATCGGGCCACCAGCGGCGAGATGTCGAAGCCAAACGCACGATCGCTCTCCCCTTCCCAGCCCTTCCTGACGTAGCGCTTGCCGTTCGGGCTATCGCGGCGAACGATCAGGCCGGCGTCGACCAGGGCCGCCAGGTGACGCTTCAGCGTCGAGATCGGCATGCCATGGGCCCGGAGCGACAACTGGACGTTCGACGGGAAGACGATCAGATCGTCCTCGCCCGTGAGCGCAGTCTCCGGGTGGAAGGTCAGCAACGCGTTTAGCACCGATAGCGAGCGCTCAGAGACGCCGAGCTTCGGTCTGGCCAAGCAGATGGCCTGGTAGATCCTCCACTTGTGGACCACCTTCTCCGGCGGCCGCGATGTCGCGACGATCTGGCTTGCCACATGGGCAAGCGTCAGCGATCGCCGCCCAAAGGGCGTCGTTGGGACATGGGTCTGCATGGGCCTTTTCAGGCAAAGGAAATCCGCCCGCCAAAAATGGCGTCAGCCTCGCCGGGAGACTCTTGACAGCGATTCGCGGAAAGCGTCTTCTCTGAAGCGCCAACTATCAGATGAAGGCTTCCGGGACGGTGACGTTTCGGGGGCCTTTTTCTTTTGCAGCTGCTCCTTGGTTCGAGTTGGTCGGGAGGTTACGAAACAAAAAAGTCGTCAGCTGACGACTTTTTCCTCAGCGGCCTTCAAGCCAGTCATCGCGTAGCGCGACCAACCGGCTTTCAAACCACTCTCCGAATGATCGACCATCGGCGCGAGCCGATCCGTCGTCCTTCGGAAGCTTCAATGTCAAGTCTCCCGCCGGCGATCGCCGCACGAGCGCGTAATCAGCCCCGTTCCGATCCTTGAGGGGTGAAAAGTCGTCAGCTGACGGCTTTTTCGAATCCGTCGAAGCCAGATTGAAGATGGCCTGGAAGCGCTCGTCACTGGGGAGTTTGAGGAACTCCGGATCGCTGATCTTCTTCCTGAAGGCATTGAGTTTCGAGGGAACGATCTCTGTGAGCGCCAGCCAGCGCGGACGCCCGATCGAAGGGGCAGGGCCGATGGCGACGATAATGTCCTCGGGCACCTTCTCGGCGATTTCGATCATCTTGTAGACGTTCGCCTTGCCGCCCGAGATCGCGGCAATCAGCTGCTCGCCTTTCAGGCCCCGATCCTTCAGCCTCCGTGCGAACAGGCAGCGCTCAATGAACGACGTGTTCTTGCGCTCGTTGTTCTCCTGGCCCTGGGCGATGAGGGCGTCATCTTCGCCGATGTCCGTGACGACAGCTCTCAAAGGCCGGCCGAGAGATTTGACGGCTTCCACACGCCGATGGCCGAAGACAGTGAGGTAGCGGCCAGGCGCTGTGGGGTTCGGCCGGAGCAGGGCAGGGACCCTCTGGCCGGATTCGGCGATACTGGAGCGAAGAGACTCGTTCTCCTCAGAACCCGGATCATCAAGCCGGTCCCGGATCGGCGAAGGATCGATCAGAGTGCTATCGATCTCCTGGACAACGCCGTTCTTATTCAGATCGTCCAGTTCTTTCTGAAGCCTTTCGGCTCGCCGGCTGCCTTCGGCCGCATCCTGCAGGACACTGCTGAATTTGTTGAGCGCCGGCGAATGTTGCACGATCGGTGCGTGGACCCTCGCTGGCTCACCGTCCTTGGTTTCCGGCTTGTCTCCGAGCTTAAAGAGATTTTTCCGGCTCATGGTCTCCCCCATGCAGCGTGTATCAGTTGCTCGATCTCTCCATTGACGGCGTTCACGGATTCCAACGCCCGATCGTAGGTGGACCTAGTGAACTGGCTGCGCTCGACCTCGTAGATCGTTTGGCTCGTGAGCCCCGCATCGGAGATCGCCGTCGACTTCAGAGCCGGATGATTGAGGACGTAGCCCTTGAAGATGCTGCGCAGGAAACCAACGATTTGGTTCTGAGGACCGTCCGAGGGCTCAAACCTGGTCAGCAAATACCGGATGAAATTGTGCGGCGGATCGTGGCCCGTCTGCTGGTGGACGACGTTCAGATAGGAGCCGAGCATGGTCAAGAACTGGCTCATGCTCATGACGTCCAGCATCTCGGGATGGACGGTCACCAGAACCGCCGTCGCCGAAATCAGAGCCGAGAGCGAGAGGAAGCCAAGCTGGGGAGGGCAGTCGATGACGACGACGTCGTAATCGGCCTCGACCGGGAGGAGGGCATCCATGATGCGCCCGAAAATCTCCACCCCGCCCTTCTGCTTCGTCGCGACCGTCGCGGTTTCGTGCTCGAACTCCATCAGCTCGAGGGCCGCGGGCACCAGATCCAGGCCGGGGATGTAGGTGCGCCGAATGATGTTCCTGAGGGGGGCGGCGTCTTCTCCGTAGTGGATAGCTCCATAGAGGGACTGGTTCGGACCAACATCAACCTCGGGCGCCACACCGAAGATCGAGGTAAGGGAGGCCTGAGGATCGAGATCGATTGCCAGCGTCCGATAGCCGTGGATCGCCAGATACTGGGCGAGGTTGGCGGATGTCGTGGTCTTAGCCGATCCGCCTTTGAAGTTGATGACGGCAATCACCTGCAGGTGCTCGCCGGGCCGTCGGCCGCGCAGAAGCTTACCCGGCGTGCGTGACCTTTCCTCCAGTGTCCTTCGCAGGGTCTGGAGATCCTCGAGGGTGTAGGTTCGACGCGCCTGACCCTTCGTGCTGAGTTTGTCGTCGATTTCGAGCGCCACGGCTCGCAAGTAGCTCTCGGCCACGCCGAGGAGCGACGAGGTCTCGGCGGGAGACAGCTTCCTGAAGGTTTTGGCTGACGTCGGTGGAAAGGTTTCCAGCCGATGGTCCGTCAGCTTGTCGAGCAGGGACTTGCCCTGCTCCTCGATGAGGAGCCTCAGTGGCTTTCCTGATTGACCGACGTTCACAACAAGCGCTTTCTCGTGATTTTCGCGTATAATTCCGCTTGTTGACTTTCTCCGTCGATTCCATCGAGTCGCGCAAGGACTATTTTTGCAGGCGTTTTAACGGCCCGTTACCCATATTCGGCAGCGATTCACGTATTTGTTCGCCTCGAAGCTCCGATTTTGGCCAATCAATGGGAACAGGCGTGACCCGTGGGGCACGATCGCCGGGCTTCTGGCGGCTCCGCACGCGGATCGCATCAGCGTGATGAACGCATTTATTGCATTTCAATCAATAGCATAACTGTGCGCTTCATTGAGAATGCGGCCTGCCGGGGCTCATGTTCTTATGAGAGGCGCCAGCGCTCGCTATTCACCGATCCACGGCCGCTTTCAGGCTTTGTCGATGCCGACTCACCCGGGCATCGAGAACCGCACTCATAATTTCATTAGTCGCGCCGGCCGGGCGATGGTGGCTTTTAGGCCTCCGAACCCGACAGATTCGGAGCAATACGCATGCGGGCCATCGCCGTCCCACCCAAAACATACAGTAACTCAGCTGTCCTTCTCGATTCGATGCACGGACTTCGCGCCCACGTCTTCTGCGAACGCATGAACTGGGACGTCGAGGTCAGGGACGGGCGCGAGGCCGATCGGTTCCGCTGGCCGACCTACATCCTGGCGCTATCCAATCGGAGCGAGGTCGCCGGTTGCGCCCGATTGCTGCCGGCGACTGGGCCGACGTTGCTGTCCGTGCGCTTTCCCGAGCTGATCGGGTCGGGCCCGCCTCACGCCGCCATGATCAAGAGCTCGCGCTTCTGCGTCGACACGTTGATCGAGACGGGAAGGGCAGGGCTGGCACTTCATGACGCGACCTGGACGATGTTCACGGCGATCATCGAATGGTCGATGGCGAACGGCTATTCCGAGCTCGTCACCGGGACCGATGTCCGCATCAAGCGGATCCTGCGCGGCGCGGGCTGGCCAATGGCTCGGATCGGAGAACCCGAGCCGATCGGCAACACGGCTGCCGTCACCAGCCTGCTTCCGACTGACGAGGCGAGCTTCAAGCGCGTGCGTGCGGCCGGCCGACTACTCGTCAACGATCTATCCGCTCCGGCAAGCGGCCTGAGGAGGTCGCGATGACGCAACTGCGCTCCCATCCGCGCCTGATCCGCAAGCTGCAGGACGCCCTTGGCAAAAAGCTCTGCGTCGCCCTTGATGACGCAACCGTTGTGGAAATCATGCTCAACCCGGACGGCCGACTGTTCATCGAACGGCTCGGCCACGGCATGGCGGCGACCGGAGAGATGACCGCGGCCGCCGCCGAGATCGTCATCGGCAGCGTCGCACACGCGCTCAATTGCGAAGCCGACGACGAGCAGCCGATCATCTCCGGAGAACTGCCGATCGGCGGCCACAGGTTCGAGGGGTTGCTGCCCCCGATCGTCAAGGCGCCGGCTTTCACGATCCGGCGGCGCGCCTCGCGGCTGATTCCGCTCGATGATTATGTGAAGGGTCGGGTGATGACCGAGCGCCAGGCCGACATCATTCGCAACGCCGTCGCCTCGCGCCTCAACATCGTCATTTCCGGCGGCACCGGCTCCGGCAAGACGACGCTGGCGAACGCCGTCATCGCGGAGATCGCCGAGACAGCGCCTGACGACCGCATCCTGATCCTCGAGGACACGGCCGAGATCCAGTGCCCGGCCGAAAACGTCGTCGCGCTGCACACCAGCGACACTGTCGACATGGCCCGGCTTCTCAAGAGCACCATGCGACTACGGCCCGACCGCATCGTCGTCGGCGAGGTTCGCGACGGCGCCGCGCTTACGCTGCTCAAAGCCTGGAACACCGGCCATCCCGGTGGCGTCGCCACTGTCCATGCGAACACCGCCGAGTCGGCCCTGCGCCGGCTCGAGCAGCTCTCCGCGGAAGCAAGTCAGCAGTCGATGCGCGAGGTGATCGGCGAAGCCGTCGACCTCATCGTCTCGATCGAGCGGACCGCCAAGGGCCGCGTCCTGCGCGACATCCTCCACGTCGAGGGCTTCGTCAACGGCCGCTACCAGACCGAATCCTATTGTCCAAAGGAGGAAACCCATGTCGCCTGACCGCCTTGCCGCCCGCATCGTGCTGGGGCTCGCGCTCGGCCTGCTGATCGCTCATCCCGCGCTTGCCTCGTCGGGCGGCAGCCTGCCGTGGGAAAGTCCGCTCGAGCAGATCCAGAAATCCATCACCGGCCCGGTCGCCGGCTTCATCGCGCTGGCGGCCGTGGCGGTCGCCGGCGGCATGCTGATCTTTGGCGGCGAGCTCAACGATTTCGCGCGGCGGCTGATGTACATCGTGCTTGTCGCCGGCATCTTGCTCGGCGCCACGCAGATCGTCGCCTTGTTCGGCTCGACCGGCGCTTCGATCGGCACCGTCGCAACCGACACAACCGCCGCCCCCATCTCGTCCGGCAGCAGGGCAGGGGAGGGAGCTCGTGGCTGAAGCCGACTCCGCGCTCGCCGGCTCGCGTATCCACCGCGCGCTGTCGCGGCCCAATCTGCTGATGGGCGCCGACCGCGAACTCGTTCTGCTCACAGGGCTTGCGGCCGTCATCCTGATCTTCGTGGTGCTCACCTGGTATGCGGCGCTGTTCGGCGTCGCGATCTGGACCTTCACGGTCGGCCTGCTGCGGATGATGGCGAAGGCCGATCCGGCGATGCGGCGCGTCTATATGCGCCATGTCGGCTACCGCCGGCACTATCGCCCGACCTCCTCGCCCTGGCGGCGCTTCTGAGGATCGAGCATGGTTGCGCTGCGCTCCTTCCGCCATTCCGGCCCGTCCTTCGCCGATCTCGTGCCTTATGCGGGACTGGTCGACGACGGCATCGTCCTCCTCAAGGACGGCTCGCTGATGGCCGGCTGGTATTTCGCCGGGCCGGATTCGGAAAGTTCGACCGACGCCGAGCGCAACGACGTGTCCCGGCAGATCAACGCCATCCTCGCCCGTCTCGGCTCGGGCTGGATGATCCAGGTCGAGGCGCTGCGCATTCCGACCACGGACTATCCCGCCCGCAAGGACGGCCACTTCCCTGACGCGGTCACGCGCGCGATCGACGAGGAGCGACGCGGGCATTTTGAACGGGAGAGAGGGCATTACGAAAGCCGGCATGCCCTGATCCTGACCTGGCGTCCGCCTGAGCGGCGCAAGTCGGGCCTCGCCAAGTACGTCTACTCCGACAAGGACAGCCGATCGGCGAGCTTCGCCGACACGGCGCTCGGCAACTTCAGGACCTCAATCCGCGAGATCGAGCAATATCTGTCGAACCTGTTGTCGATCCAGCGCATGCGAACGCGCGAGACCGCGGAACGCGGCGACGCGCGCATCGCACGGTATGACGAGCTCTTCCAGTTCGTGCGCTTCTGCATCACCGGCGAGAACCATCCGGTCCGCCTGCCCGAGGTCCCGATGTATCTCGACTGGCTCGTGACTGCCGAATATCAGCACGGGCTGACGCCGACGGTCGACGGCCGCTATGTCGGCGTGGTGGCGATCGACGGCCTGCCGGCCGAGAGCTGGCCCGGCATCCTGAACATCCTCGACCTGATGCCGTTGACCTACCGCTGGTCATCGCGCTTCATGTTCCTCGACGAGATCGAAGCGCGCGAACGGCTCGAGCGCACCCGGAAGAAATGGCAGCAGAAGGTCCGGCCCTTCTTCGACCAGCTGTTCCAGACCCAGTCGCGTTCGATCGACCAGGACGCCATGGCCATGGTCGCCGAGACGCAGGACGCAATCGCGGAAGCGGCCTCGCAGCTCGTCGCCTACGGCTACTACACGCCAGTCATCGTGCTGCAGGATCACGATGCCGAACGGCTACGCGAGAAGTGCGAGGGCATTCGCCGTGTCGTCCAGGCCGAGGGTTTTGGCGCCCGCATCGAGACGCTGAACGCCACGGAGGCCTTCCTCGGATCGCTGCCCGGCAACTGGTATGCGAACATCCGCGAGCCGCTGATCCACACCCGCAACCTCGCCGATCTCCTGCCGCTCAATTCGGTGTGGTCGGGAAGCCCGGTGGCGCCATGCCCGTTCTATCCGGAAGGTTCACCGCCGCTGATGCAGGTGGCGTCGGGCTCAACGCCGTTCCGGCTGAACCTTCACACCGACGACGTCGGACACAGCCTGATCTTCGGTCCGACCGGCTCGGGCAAATCGACCCTGCTGGCGCTGATCGCCGCGCAGTTCCGCCGCTACAGGGACGCGCAGATATTCGCCTTCGACAAGGGAAGGTCGCTGATGCCGCTGACGCTCGCGGCTGGCGGCGATCACTATGAGATCGGCGGCGGGGCAGGGGAGGGGCCTCAGCTCGCCTTCTGCCCGCTCGCCGAACTTGCGACCGACGCCGACCGCGCCTGGGCGTCGGAATGGATCGAGACACTCGTGGTACTGCAGGGCGTCAGCGTCACGCCGGATCATCGCAACGCCATCTCGCGCCAGGTCGCGCTCATGGCGGCGGCGCCGGGACGCTCGCTCGCCGACTTCGTCTCGGGCGTGCAGATGCGCGAGATCAAGGACGCGCTGCACCACTACACGGTCGACGGTCCAATGGGACATCTGCTCGACGCCGAGCGCGACGGGCTGGTGCTTGGCGGTTTCCAGACCTTCGAGATCGAAGAGCTGATGAACATGGGCGAGCGCAGCCTCGTGCCCGTGCTCACCTATCTGTTCCGGAGGATCGAGAAGCGTCTGACCGGCGCTCCAAGCCTGATCCTGCTCGACGAGGCCTGGCTGATGCTGGGCCATCCCGTCTTCCGCGACAAAATCCGCGAATGGCTGAAGGTGCTGCGCAAGGCCAATTGCGCCGTCGTGCTCGCCACCCAGTCGATCTCAGACGCCGAGCGGTCCGGCATCATCGACGTGCTGAAGGAATCCTGCCCGACGAAAATCTGCCTGCCGAACGGCGCGGCGCGCGAACCGGGAACGCGCGAGTTCTACGAACGCCTCGGCTTCAACGAGCGCCAGATCGAGATCGTCTCCAACGCGATCCCGAAGCGCGAATATTACGTCACCTCACCCGCCGGCCGGCGTCTGTTCGACATGGCGCTGGGTCCGGTCGCGCTCGCCTTCGTCGGCGCGTCCGGCCGGGACGATCTCAAACGCATCACTGAGCTCAAAGCCGTGCACGGCCGCACCTGGCCGGCAAACTGGCTCCAGACAAGGGGGATCGCTCATGCCGAGACGCTACTCGCAGATGACTAGATTGGAATTCCTGCGCGGCGCGGCGGTCGCGGCCATGGCGCTGCCGTTCATGGCGAGATCCGCCTTCGCCGGCGGCGGCGCCCTCAGTGGCGGCGCGACCGAGTGGACGCAGATGCTCAACAACAGCGAGCTCGTCTCGCTGGTCGGCAAATCGGCCGAGCAGGTGAACAACCAGATCAAGCAGATCACCCAGCTCGCCGAGCAAATCCAAAACCAGCTGAAGATCTACAGCAACATGCTGCAAAACACCGCGCAGTTGCCGAACCATATCTGGGGGCAGGTCCAGAGCGACCTCAACCAGCTCAGAAACATTGTCAGCCAGGGGCAGGGCATCGCCTTCTCGATGGGCAATATCGACGACGTGTTGAAGCAGCGCTTCCAGAGCTACGCCGACTTCAAGACCAGGCTGCCGAACAATGCCAGCTTCTCGTCGACCTACCAGACCTGGTCCTCGACCAACCGCGACACGATCGGCAGCACGCTGCGCGCCGCGAGCCTCACCGCCGATCAATTCTCGAGCGAGGAGGCGACCATGTCGCAGCTCCGCTCGATGTCGGAAGGCGCCGACGGTCAGATGAAGGCGCTGCAGGTCGGCCACCAGATCGCGACCCAGCAGGTCGCCCAGATGCAGAAGCTGCGCGGGCTCGTCTCCCAGCAGATGACGATGATGGCGACCTGGTATCAGTCGGAGCAGGCCGAGAAGGACCTCGCTCAAGCGCGCCGGGAGGAGTTCTTCAAATCGACGGCGCCGTCGATAACGGGCGGGCAGGAGATGCGCCCGAGATGGTGAAATCTCTCCTGATCAGCGTCATCGGCGTTTGCGCGGCGGCCGCTGTCGGCCTCTGGCTATCTCAGCGTACGCCGACGGGCCCGGCGGTGACCGATCCGACGCCGGCTGCCCGATCGAGCGATGACCGCGAGCGCGCGAAAGCGTTCTTCGGCACGCCGCAAAAGTACGACATGACCAACGGACAGGAGATGCGACCGCGATGGTGACGGCCTCCTTTCTCACCCGTCCTTCGACGGTGCTTGCCATTGCCGTCACAGCAGCCGTCTGTCTTCACACCGTCGGTCCGGCAATCGCCGCCGCGGATGGCGGCGTGCTAACGACGGTCGAGAACCAGGTGGTCACGGCCGCGAAGGGTTGGGAATCGACCGTCACGAACGCTGCAAAATCGCTGTTCTGGATCCTCGCCGGCATCGAGGTCGGCATCGCCGCGGCTTGGCTCGCCATCCAGGCCGCGACGATCGAAGCCTGGTTCGCCGAGCTCGTGCGCCGGATCATGTTCATCGGCTTCTTCGCCTTCGTCCTGGCGGAGGGGCCGAGCTTCGCCAAGGCCGTGGTCGACAGCCTGTTCCAGATCGGCGGCGGCAGCGGCTCCGCTTCGCCGGCGAACGTCTTCAATGCCGGCCTGACGGTCGCCTCCGCCATGTCGCAGAAGATTTCCTTCGGCGTGTTTCAGGACAACGCGCTGGCGCTCTCGGCCTCGCTCGCCATGATCGTCAGCGTCATCGCCTTCTCGCTCGTCGCGGCGATCTTCCTCGCCGTGCTCGTCGAGATGTATGTCGGCCTTCTCGCCGGCATGATCATGCTCGGCCTCGGCGGATCGTCCTTCACCAAGGATTTCGCGATCCGCTACCTCGTCTACGCCTTCTCGGTCGGCATGAAGCTCATGTCGCTCGTCATGATCGCCAAGATCGGCTCCGACGTACTGATCGGCCTCGCCAAGGATACGTCGGTCGGCAACCAGTATCAAACCGCGCTCGCCATCGCCGGCATCGCGGTCGTCGTCTTCATCCTCGCGATGTACGTGCCATCCATCGTCCAGGGCGTGGTGCAAGGCGCCTCGGTCAGCGGCGGCATGGAGATGATCCGGCACGGCGCGCAGGCGGCGAGTTTCGCAGCCGGCGGCGCTGCCCTCGCGATGGGCGGGGCCAACGCGGGCGCGGCGGCCTTCTCGGCGGCGCGCGCGAGCGGCTCGTCGGTCGGTGGCGCCGCCCTTGCCGGCCTGCGGGGCGCGGCCTCGGCCGGAGGCGCGCTCGCCTCGGCCGCCCGCGACAAGGCGATCGGTGCGCCCGGCGCCTACGCCGGATCTCTGCTCGGGCTCGCCAACGCCAAGCTCGAGAAGAGCGGCGGCGGATCGCCGACCCCTCCGCCCCAAAAACACGAAAAATGACGGAAGAACCGCGTTTGGCCTCCCCCAGCAGTCCCGAAAATCCCTATATCGCCGCGCGGCAGGAATGGACCGAGCGCTACGGCTCCTATGTGAAGGCCGCCAGCGCCTGGCGCATCGTCGGCATCGCGAGCCTCGGCCTCGCGTTCATGAGCACGAGCTATGCGCTCTATCAGAGCACCCAGGTCAAGCTCGTTCCCTACATCGTCGAGGTCGACAAGCTCGGTTCGTCCGTAAGCGCGGGCTTTCCAGCCCAGATCGAATATGCCGACCCGCGCGTCGTTCGCGCCACGCTCGCTGGCTTCATCACCAACTTCCGATCGGTGACGCCGGACACTGTGGTGCAGAAGCAATATATCGACCGCGTCTACGCCATGCTGCGCACCACGGACCCCGCGACCGAAAAGGTCAACGCCTGGTTCCGCTCGAGTTCTCCCTTCGACAAGGCCAAGACCGCGACGGTCGCGATCGAGGTCAACAATGTCGTGCCGCTGTCGCCGCAGTCCTTCCAGATCGACTGGACCGAATACGAGCGCGACCGCAAGGGCAAGGAAGTGGCGACCCGGCGTTTCCGCGGCGTGGCCAGCGTCGTGCTGATTCCGCCGCAGGATGAGGCGGTGATCCGGCTCAACCCGATCGGCCTCTACTTCAAGGACTTCGACTGGACCGCACAGATCTGAAAGGCGCGCCCTCAACTATGACTGCGACAAGACCAACATGCCGGACGGCCCTTCTGATCGCGACCGCTCTCGTTTCCATCACCGGCCTTCACAGCGCCGATGCCCAGAGCCTCAACCGGAAGGAAGCGAAGGGCATGGATATCTCCGGCCAATGGCGCGGCCGGACGGGACTCGTGACGCGGGGAGCGGACGGCAAGGTGATCTTCCTCTACGGCGAGGTGCAGCCTTCCGTGGTCTGCTCGCCGCTCCAGGTCTGCGACATCGAATTGCAGGGCGGGGAGGTGGTGCGCGACGTGCTCGTCGGCGACACCGTGCGCTGGAAGGTCGAGCCCGGGACCTCCGGCGCGACGGGCGGCCAGGCGATCCACCTCATCGTCAAGCCGACCGAGCCCGGCCTCGTCACATCCATGGTGGTGACGACGTCGCGACGGACCTATCACATCCAGCTCAAGTCGCACCCGACCCAGTACATGGCGCGGGTCGGCTTCGACTATCCCGAGGACGTGTCCTCGCGCCTGGCCGACGTCAACGCCCGGATCGAGGCGGGCGGCGCCGGCGTGCCGGCGGAGCAGCTGAACTTCAGCTATTCCGTCTCGGGCAGCGCCGGCTGGCGCCCGACCCAAGTCTATAGCGACGGCACGAAGACCTACATCCAGTTCCCGGAATCCGTCGCCTCGCAGGACGCCCCGGTCCTGTTCGTGGTCTCAGGCGGCCAGAACCGCATCGTCAATTATCGGATGAAGAGCAACATCATGATCGTCGACTATGCGGTCGACAAAGCGATCCTCGTCTCCGGCGTCGGCTGGAGCCAGGAGAAGATCACCATCCAGAGGGGAGGGTGACGGCATGGCCAGCCACTTCTTCACCAGCTGCCGCCTGGCGCGCGCGGCCGCCTTCTTCCTCACGGCCGCCCTTCTTTCCGGATGCGCGACTTTCGGAACCGGCGGACTCGGTGCCAGCACCGCCCCGGCCGAACTCTCGGCCCCCGCCGCTTCGGCCGTCGCCGGTGATCTCGTTCCACGCCTTGCCGAACAGATCGGCCAGGGAAAGGCGACCATCGTCCTGAAGCCCGACGGATCGGCCTTCGGTTCAGCCCTGGAGACATCGCTCAGAAGCTGGGGGTACGCCGTCACGACCGATCAGGACACCAAGAATCCGAAAGCCATCCGGCTCGCCTATGTGCTCGCCTCCATGGACGGGCAGATGCTCGCTCGTCTCACGACCGGCTCGATCGAGATCGGCCGCGTCTATTCCGCGACCGCGGCGGGGGCAGCACCGGCAAGCCCGGTCTCGGTGATGAAGCGCGGCTGAGGGGAGGGGCATGACGCAATCTCTGCAACTCGGCGGCGGCCCCGGCGGGACGGGCGCGCCGAAAGATATCCGCCGCCTCAACCGACTACCGATCATCGCCGCGGCCGTGCTCGGCATCCTGTTCCTCGCGGTGATCTTCTACGGGCTGACCTCGCGGGGACTCGTGTTCCGATCGACATCCGACGCCGGCACGGGTGGCGGTGCGCCCGCCACGACCTTCGCCGATCAGATGAAACGCGGCGTTGCCGACGGCATCATCGGCGACGGCCAGCAATCTCCGCCCACGGCGCCGGCGCCCGAGCCGAGACCTGCGCCGCAAAACCCCTTCGTCCAGCCACAGCCTGCCGTCGCAGAGCCAAGGGGCGGCGCACTCGAATCCGAAGAAGCCTGGCGGGCGCGTCTCGCGCGGGAGGGTCAGGAGCAGTTCCTCCGGGAGCAGCAGCGCCAAAGAAGGGCGCGCCTGCAGGCGAGCAACATCGCGCTGGATTCGCCGCTCGCCATCGACACACAGAAGATCAAGGCGACGACAGCCGCCACGTCGCCGGCGAAACCGGGCGCCACGTCGGCGGCAGCCTCGTCCTCGCCGGCCGACCTCTACAGCCTCGCGCTTCTGACCGGGCTCAACGGCCAGAACCTCGATCCCAACGGGCAAGCGAAGAAGGAGAATTTTTTCAACTCCGACCTCGCCAAGCTCGGCTACCTGCCGAACCAGGTTGTCCCTCCACGCTCCTACTATGAGCTGAAACGCGGCTCGGTGATCCCGGCGACGTTGATCACCGGCATCAACTCCGATCTGCCAGGCCGCATCACCGCCCAGGTCAGCCAGAACGTCTACGACAGTGCGACCGGCCACCGCCTGCTTATTCCTCAGGGAACGAAGCTGATGGGCCGCTACGACAGCAAGATCTCCTTCGGGCAAAGCCGTGTCCTCGTCATCTGGACCGACATCATCTTCCCGAACGGTTCGACCCTCCAAATCGGCGGCATGGCCGGAACGGACGCGGAGGGTTATGGCGGCTTCACCGACCAGGTCGACAACCACTACTTCAAGACCTTCGGTTCCGCGATCCTGCTCGCGATCATCGGCACGGGCATAGATATGGCGGCCCCGCAGAGTTCGACGCTCGCGACGCAGCAGACCGCGTCGGACGCCGCACGGCGGAATTTTGCGGAAACCTTCGGCCGTGTTGCGGAGCGCACCATCAACAAGAACCTCGACGTGCAGCCGACGCTGGAGATTCGCCCCGGTTATCAGTTCAACGTCCTTGTCGATCAGGACATTGTGTTCCCTGGCGCTTATCGGGGCTGATCATACGTAATGCGACTGAAGCCGCCATCTATCGCGATGCTCGATCCACCAGTTTCATGCAATCCGGCCTCTAAATTTTCGCATTTGTTGCGCCAACTATAAATAACAAGCTACGCCAGACTGCATTAGACGCGAGGAGAGCGGAACGACACCTATGCACCAACATCATAACCACGAAAACAGCAACTTCGCCGCGTTGGCGAGTCAACTTAATCTATCTGTCCGCGATGTGTAACGAGGATCTCGCGGTGAGCCGAAACGCGTAGCGCTTCACGTGGAACCCTCGCGACAATGTGCACACAAGAAGCAGCGCGGCGGTAAATCGCTGTATGGCGTGGAAGATCGCCAGCTTTTACCGTTCACAGCCGGCACCGCCACCAGACGTCAATCTCACCATCACTGCGTCCTGCGCCGACTCGAGCCGGGTGCTCGCCGCCGGAAAAAAGTCTTCAGAGAAACAATGGATACGAGGAGAATGGACCTAAAAACCGGGTTTCAGAGACTGACGGACGTCACTTCTGCCGCGAGAACGCAGGAAGTTCTGAGGGAAGCGCTGCCGGATCTCGTGGAGGAATTGGGCTTTGACTGCTACGCCTATCTCTACATCCAGCCATCCAGAACTTATGCCTACTCGAACTATTCGCCGGAGTGGCTGAGGCACTATTTCGACAGCGACTACACGACGATTGATCCGGTCGTAAAAACCGCCAGCACGACTTTGCGCGCATTCACCTGGTGCTCCGGAGGCTCCCGCCATTCGGAGACAAAAGAGGTTCGGCGTTTCTATTCCGAGGCCGCCGACTTCGGGATCAGATCGGGTATCAGCATCCCGATACGGACGGCCTGCCGGCACATGTCGATGCTGACGCTCGCATCGAGCAAACCGTCCTTGACCCTCGATAAGGATATCGATCAGATCGCCGCCGTCACGGCGGTCGCGTTCCTGCATGCCAAGCTTGAAGAGCACAATGCGACGCCGACGGCGCAGCCAACGTTCGAGCTGACGGCCAAGCAGACCCTCTGCCTCAAATGGTCGGCTGAGGGAAAGCCGATGAAGTCGATCGCCACCCTCGAAAACATGTCGTTCGCGACCGTGAATTTTCATCTCAACAACGCCCGCAAGGTGCTCGATGCGGGAAGTCTCGCCCAAGCCACGGCACTCGCGACGAAGCTCGGCCTGATCTGACCGCATCCTCAATCGGCGGGCATAGTTGGTACGTAGCCTAGGACTCCAAGCAGGGTCGACAGCACGGTCTGCCGGGCGTGAACGTCGATCATCGCCTTGATGTAAGCTGTGCGCGCAAGACCAACACTTCCGTCGGACTCGGCAACCCGACGGCTGTCCGCGTGACGTAACTCGGCAATGTCGCGAAGGAAGCGATGCTTGTAAATTGCCTCGACGACAATCGTTTCGAGGATGTCTTTCGGAAGGTTGCCGTCAGTCCGACGATCGGTCCGCAAGGCTGTCTGCGCTTGTTCCGTGCGATCGCTCTCCTGCCAGCCCTGCGCCAGCGCTATCCGCTTAAAGACGTTTATCAAGCACACCGGGCACAACATCAGTTCCGCCGAAATCTTTACTGCCATCGCGTTTGACAGGCCAAAGCGCCTTCTCTCGTTCCAAATCAGAACAGACGCTGCGATACCTAACGCATAGAGAGTTGGTAGTAACAGGATAATCGAGTACTGCACGCCCCACACAGCGGAAATGATCGGTCCCGCTACAAGAAGAGCCATTGCGCCTGCGGAAACCAACAACAGCGACCACGCTCGACGCTCTCTTCGGTTGATGTTGGACAGCCGCCTGAAAGTCTTCTGCAAAGTTTGATTCGGAGCCGAAATGCTGGTGATGAGGAAGAGACGGAACGGAACAGAGTAGATTGCGAAAACTAGCTCTCTGTTCATCACCGTAAAAGGGGCTGAAGATGCCCTGAGTTCGGGGCGGGTGGTCCTTGAAACCGTAAACACGAACTTGCCGGGCTCCAACAGAAACGTGGAGTCCGCAAGAGCTATGATCCAAGCAACCACCCAAAAGCCGAACTTTGATGCAGCAAGTTCTTCCAGCATTCGGCTAAGCGGGTTTTCTGGAGAAGAACCGGCGTAGAGCGGCCCAAGCCGCCGCGAGCCCTCCAAACACGCCAAAAACCATGAACTTTTCGAACGCTTTAAATGCGCCTGACTTCGCGGCTGCAGCGGCGGCTCCGCCAACAATCAAGGCCGCTAACCCGTATTCCGCAACTTTGTCACCGGCGCGAAACTCGAAATACCGCTGACCGGGGTTAAACGTAAAATTCGCGAGCGACGCTTTGAACGCCTTGATGTCGTTGTCTAACGAGCCCCCGGGCTTGAAACGAGAGTGGCATTCATCACTCCACTCCGTCCAAGCAACCGGATCGTGTAGTTCACGGTGACATCACCCGACTCTTCACGAAGTTTGGTCCCCCATTCCAGGCGCTTCGTCTGGATATCGTAGTGAGGAACGACATACCAGCCCTCAAGCACGAGCGTCTCCAATCCGCGTCGCCTGCGCTCGTCGTTTCCGGCGACGTTGTTCTTCTTTAGGATGCCAAGGAGTTCGTCGGGATCGAGCGTTTCGTCATCCTTCACATAGCCTGAAGGATCGAAATTGAATACGGCGAACCAGTTCAAGCTCCTCGGCGCAAAGGTGTACTTGCCATCACTGCCCAAATTCCCCATCAGTTCCAGAAACCGCCGGCTTCCGACTGAACCGAGAAACATAGCATCCTTGGGGACGCCTATGCTGGCCACGGTGGCGATATCGCCCTGCGTTGGACCATATTTCCAATCGAGCTTCTTGAGTTCGACCCAAGCCTGATCATTTGAGCCCTGCTGAGCAAGAGCGGCCCCCGCGAATAACGACAAAGCAAATACAAACGCGAATCTAGTCAACGCTTTCATTTTAGCCCCATGGACAATTGAAAGCTTCACCCTACACAACTGCTGCTTGCCCGACAAACGAGCTATGGCGGAAAGTGGGTGACAACCGGCTGAGGAAGGCGACGTATTGAGGCGGGCGATCAAGCTGCCAGAACCTCTCGGCACACAGCCGGCTTGAACGATGGCGACTGCTTTTCCTACACCCTGGCGAAGGCGACCGGCGAGCCGCTCTTGTTCAAGGGCAATGATTTCAGCCAAATCGACATCGCGGCAGCATAGCCCCCGCCGGATGCGTCGAGTCCGCCACATTCACGGAGCGCGCCCGCCAACGCCGGACAGGTCGATGCGGATGCCCGACTTGTTGGGATCGTTGGCCGCCGGCTCCTGCGGAGATGGCGCCACCGCAGCCGGCTGAGGCGCCTCCTCCCGCTTCGGCTCCGGCGGCTTCGGCCCGCCAGGATCGTGAGCCGTGAACACCGCCGTCCCCTCAAATTGCCCACGCTTCCAGGCCTCGACGGCATCGTCGAACACCTGCGCCCTGACGCTATCATCGGTCGGATTGCCATACCATTTCCAAACGATCCGCCAGACCTTGCCGAACAGGGCCGTGCCCGTGCGGATGTTCCTGCAAGCGTCGAACAGATCCGGCGACAACTCCGACGGATCCTTCACGCCGAGACCGGCCGGATACTGCGTGATGCCGACGCGCACGACGGCTCGACCGATATAGCTGCGGGCAAGCTCAAGCGCTTCTTCGGGCGCCTTGACCGGCGGTACCAGGATGATGCGGTCGCCGTTGCGCACCGTCACGGTGAGCGGATCGGGCGACCCGGCGGCGTGCAAGAATTTTTCGACGATCGCGGGCTTCAGGGCGGGATCAGCACATTTCTGGATGAGATCGGCATCGATGGCCATGGGCGAATTCCTGTTCAGCGGTTGAAAGCGGTGACGAGGGGAAGACCGAACAGCCGCCCAGGCCTCGACGGCGGCGCGCTGGATCGCGGGGACGGGGGCGCCGGTCACCCACCAGCCATTGGCGATGGCGACGATCGTATCCGGCCGGTGCGGCATCGATTGCAGGGCCGGCCAGATCAGAAGCTGCTCGTAGCAGATCAACGACGCCACCCGGCGGCCGGCGATATCGACGACGGGATCTTGCGAAGGTCGCTCGCGCACCGCCGCTCTCCCCGAGCCATGTCCGCCGGGGCTGCCAGATCGACACGGGCACAGGCATGCGGGCGCGATAGAGAACCGTATCGCCCGACCAGCCAAGCGCCGCCGCGACGGCGAGAAAGGCGGCGCGCCGGGATCAAGGATCGACGGTGAGGATAGGCCGCGCCAGGCCGAGGAGACCGGCCTCCGGGACCGCCCCAAAATACCTCGAGTCATAGGAACCTGCGAAAGGCGAGTGAAGGAAGAGATTGCCGGGCGGAACGACACCCCCCACCCCAGGCGGAAGCGGTCGTCCCTGACCGTCGACGGGGCTGAGGCGCGATCGGGGCAGCAGCACGCCGTCGATCATGACCACGGCGCCGATGTCGATGCGCGCACCCGCGAGCGCGACGACGGTCTTGATCAGCGGCGCCGCGCCGCCAGAGCATGATCCTCGCCGAAAATATCCGCGCTCGAGGCCGAAGGCGGATATTGACCCAGCCGGCGGGCAGACGAACACGAGATCGCCGACGGCGATTTGCCGATCGAACGACACGATCCGCCAGAGCCCGAGCGGCTCGCTGGGCGTCAGGTTGAGGCGCAAGCCGCCGAGCCAGGCGATGCCGGCGATCGCTATCATCGCCACGCCGCCGGCCGCCATGATCGCGGATGCTCGCCGACGCTGAACGGCCGTTTTCTTTCCGGTCGCGGCGTCCGCGACTTGTGACACCACTCTCCGGTCGATGATCGAGATCATTGCAGCGACAGGCCTTTCGACTGCGTCTGACGAAGTGTTTTGGCTTCCTTCAAGGCCACTGCGGTCCGCTGCTGGGCGGCGAGCTGCTGCGCGGTCCTGAGATCAGGCCAGGCGGCCTTGAGCCCCTCCTTCTGCGCGGCGTTCATCCCGCCGGAGAGCGTCTCGAAGGTCTTGCCATCGGTGTCCTTTGCCGCGAGGCCGACGAAGCTGCGCTCGCCGAAGCGCTCGGAGACGGCGCGGGCAAAGCCCTCCAGTTCCGCCTCGATCATCTTGTCCTCGAGTGCGAACTCCAGGGCTGCCGGGAGATCGTTCCGATCGATGGCGTCGCGGATGCGCTCGAGGGTCTGCTTCGCCGACGGCGACAGCGCCGGAATGTCGACAGCAACCTTCAGCCGGGCGGCGCGCTCTTCGGCCTCGTAGCGATGTTCCGCCTCGGAACGCAGGCGCAAGAAACGTTCGAGATCACGGGCGAGCGCCGGCACGTTGAGGTCCGCCCGCTGCCTGTCCTGCTTGTCGGCGCGGCTGGCGAGCAAGCCCGTTTTGCCTTTCAGCGCACCGAAGCTCTCGGGCTTCTCCGCGAGTTTCGACAGGGTGGATTGCGCAGTCGCCTTGTCCTTCAGCATGCTGTCGACGTCGACCTTGCGGAACGCAGATTCAGGCTCGGCGAAGACGAAGCGGAAGCGCGTCGAGACTTCCTCCCATTGCTTCTTCAGGCCGGGATCGGCAGCGAGCTTGTCCTCGACAACCTGGTCGATCGATTTGGCGAATGTGGTGATGCCGGCGACCATCGGCTTGGCCTCCTTTGCGCCGTTGGGAATCGTCTGTTTCCGGGCTGCGCCGAGGCCGAGCCGGGCGCCGAGCGCGAGGAGCCGGGCACCGAGATCGGCGAGCTTTTGCTTCTGCCGGACGGTCCAGCGGACCTTGTCGGCAACAAGCGTCCGGGCGACGCGCATGAGATGGAGACCGCGCGCTTCGGCAAAGCGCAGCGCGGCGCGATAGGAAGGGCCGCGCTCATAGTCGAGCGTGGTTTCTTTCGCCCGGCTCTGCGACAGGATCTTGGTGAGCCCGCCGGCCTTCCCGAAGGAAATCGCCCCGTAGTAGAGAGCGACATCCTCGCGATGGCGAGTCAGCGCGACATAGGCAAGATGCCGGTCGAGCGAGAGCGTGGCGAGCACCTTCACCCGGTCGACGGTCGCGCCCTGGCTCTTGTGGATCGTGGTCGCATAACCGTGGTCGACGTTCGCATAGAAGCGCTGGTCGACCTCGACGCGGCGCCGTGCTTCACCCTCGCCGATCATCGCCGCGAACCAGCCCGGCCGCGCCTCGATGACACGGGCGATCATGCCGTTCTTCACGCCGAGCGATCCTTCATTCTTCAGGAAGACGATCTGGTCGCCGGTTGCGAAGCTGCGCGGACCGTCCTCGGTGCGGAAGGCATGGCCGTCCTCGACGATGCCACGCTCGATCAGCTTCGCCCGCGCCATCTCGTTGAGGACACGGACATCGCGCCGAAGATGCGCAAGGATCAGCGTCGACTTCGCCGGATCATAGTCCCAGTTCCAGTCCTCGATCAGCGCCTCGACAGCTTGCGCCTTGTACTTGCGCGCTTCCAGCTTGCCGTTCGCGCCATAAGCCTGCAGCGCCTCGGCAACGCGGCCCCGCGCGAGATCGAGCGAGGCATCGCGCATCCATTGCTCACGCTGGCGATAGATGGTTTCGAGTTCGGCATAGCCGGTGCGCTCGGCGATGGCGCGGAACGCCGCGCCGGCCTCGATCGGTTGAAGCTGATCGGGGTCGCCGACGAGCGCCAGTTTAGCGCCGGTCTTCACAACCGCTTCGACGAACAGCGCCATCTGCCGCGACGACACCATACCGGCCTCGTCGAGAACGAAGATGGTCTTGTCGTCGAGCTGCTCGCGCCCGTTCGACCAGGCAAGCTCCCATGAGGCCAGCGTGCGCGAGGCGATACCCGCTTCCTTCTCCAGTCCTTCGGCCGCCTTGCCGGCGAGCGCAGCGCCGACCACACGATAGCCGGCCGCTTCCCACACCTCGCGCGCGGCCTTCATCATCGTGGTCTTGCCGGCCCCGGCGCGCCCGACCACAGCGGCGATCCGCCCCACGCTGGCGACATGCGCGATGGCGACACGCTGCTCTTCCGAAAGGCGGGCATGGCGCTCGAAGGCTGCCGCCAGCACCTTCTCCCGGACGCCATGCGAGGATCGGCCGGCGAGCCAGACGGCACGATGCGCCATCTCGGCTTCGAGGCGGATCAACTCGCGCGTCGTGTACTTGGCGGGCTCGCGGATGCCGGTCGCAAGTGCGATGCACTCACCCTCCAGCCGGAGCGCTTCCGGGTTCTGAAGGATGCGCGCCATCAGATGCTGGAAGGTTCCGGCATCGTCGACATAGCGGTGCAGCACCCTGGCGATGTCACGCTCGGTGAAGACGCTCATCTCGCGCGAGACGAGATCGAGCACGATTTCGGGACGCCGCAGAATCCGCTGTCGGTTGTCGGTCTTCCGCTCCTCGTGGAGCGCGACGCGCTCGAGCTTCGGCGACCAACCGGCCTTCTTTCCTTTCCGATCGATCGCCTTGGTCGCCACGCCGATATGCGTCGTCGGGGCAAGATCGACTCCGCGCTCGGCGTAGGAACGGCCATCGACGCGAATGTCGAGACCGGCAAGCGCCAGATGCCTGTTCTGGAGATCGAGCCAGCCTTCGCGCTGCGCGAGGAACTCGGCCTTCTCGCCCGACCAGAGCCGATACACGATCTTGCCGGCGGCGTTGCGCAAGGGCGCGCCATCATGGCCGATGACCGGCACCTTCTTCGGCCCAAATCCGTCCTCGCCGAGAGGGCGAAGAGTGGTCATCAGGTGGATGTGCGGATTGCCCGGCTCGTCATGGAAAACCCAGTCGGCAACCTGTCCGCGCGCGAGCACCTGGGTTGCGACGAACTCCCGCACCAGCGCGACGTTTTGATCGATGGTGAGTTCGACCGGCAGGGCGATGATGAACTCCTTGGCGAGTTGGGCATCTGACCGCTTCTCGAAAGCCTCGATTGCGTTCCAGAACGCCTCGGCGGCGCCGGCGACCGAGCGGTCGGCGATCAGCTCACGCGCCCATTGTGGGGCATCCGGCGGCAACAGGAATTCTTCGTAACGCAGACCTCGCTTGGCGGAATAGTCGACCGTCCGCCCCTCCGCCTGATGCTCCATGCGCGCGCAGTGCCGGTAGGCTGCCGACAGCACGGCGCTGCGGCCGGAACCGCGCGAAATGAGCTGGGGCGTGAAATGCGTGATGGCCAAGGCGGCGCGATCTCCCGGACGAGGGCGGAACACGGATGCTCGTCGGGAGCGGCGGCAGGGCCGCGCCGGGGCAGACGCCCCCCGGCAGGTGAGAAAGCAGGACGTCGCGGATGCGACGTATTACTGCGCCCTTGGACCGCTCTCATCGAGCGGCCGGGATGATTTCAGGCGGCGTCGGCCTTGCCGACTAGCTTTTTTATTAGTCGCCCCATCGGACGACTTCCGAAATTCTCCGTGCCGTCCAGCACGCTGCAGAGCACGGAGGCTCAACCGGAAATGAAGAAACCGTCGTCGAAGATCCGCGAGGAAATCACTCGCCTGCAGGAACAGTTGAAGGCGGCCGAGACACGCGAGGCCGAGCGGATCGGGCGCATCGCGCTCAGGGCCGGACTCGGTGAGATCGAGATCGAGGAAAGCGAGCTTCTGGCCGCGTTCGAGGATCTCGCCGGCCGGTTTCACGGGAAGGCAGGGAAGGCGACCGGAAGGAAGGGAGCCGAGGCCGGAGGCGAGGCCAGCGCCCCTGCCGCGAAGGTCGCGTCTGGCGCGCATGCGAATGGCGCTGGCGAGGTATGAGCGCATGCGCCAGGCATCATCCTCCGAGGCCCGCAAGAAGGACACGCGCGAGAAGATCGAGCTCGGCGGCCTGATCGCAAAGGCGGGACTACGCTACGAGAAGCGCGCGGTCCTGCTCGGCGCGCTGATCGAACTTCGCCGTCGGCTGAGAACCGACGAAGCCGAGCGGGCTCGGCTTGCCGCGATCGGGGTGGAGGCGTTCGGCCGTGACGGCGAGTAGGCTCCTTCTGCTGATCGTGCCGGTGGCGCTGATGCTCGGCACGGTCATTGGATTGACCGGCATCGAGCATAGTCTCGCCGGCCTCGGCAAGACGGAGGCGCAGCGCCTCCTGGTCGCCCGCGCCGGGATTGCCATGCCTTACATCGTGGCAGCGGCGATCGGCGTCGTCTTCCTGTTCGCCGCCGCAGGCTCCGCGAACATCCGTACCGCGGCATGGAGCGTCGTCGCGGGATGCGCGGCGGCGATTTCCATGGCTGCCGCGCGCGAAGCGATCCGCCTCTCTGCAATTCTGGCGAACGCCGTACATGGCCGATCACCGCCGGTGCAGATCGACCCAGCGATCATGGTCGGAGCGGGTATCGCGCTGATGGCCGGCATCTTCGCGCTGCGCGTTGCGGTGAAGGGCAACGCCGCCTTCGCCGCGCCAATGCCGAAGCGCGTTCGCGGCCGCCGCGCACTGCACGGCGATGCGGATTGGATGTTGGTGCCGGAAGCGGCAGGGCTCTTCAGCGACGCCGGCGGAATCGTGGTTGGCGAGCGCTATCGTGTCGACAAAGACAGCGCGGCGGCTGAGCCGTTCCGGGCCATGGACCGGCAGAGCTGGGGCATCGGCGGCCGCGCGCCGCTGCTCTGCTTCGACGCCACCTTCGGCTCATCGCACGGTATCGTTTTCGCCGGATCGGGCGGCTTCAAGACGACGTCGGTGACGATTCCGACCGCACTCAAATGGGGCGGCGCGCTCGTGGTGCTCGACCCGTCGAACGAGGTTGCGCCGATGGTGATCGAGCATCGGCGCGCGGCGGGGCGGACCGTGCATGTGCTCGATCCACGAGAGCCAGGAACCGGCTTCAACGCGCTCGACTGGATCGGCCGCTTCGGCGGCACGAAGGAGGAGGATATCGCCGCCGTCGCCTCATGGATCATGAGCGACAGCGGCGGCGTACGCGGCGTGCGCGACGATTTCTTCCGCGCCTCGGCGCTGCAGCTTGTCACCGCGCTGATCGCCGATGTCTGCCTGTCAGGGCATACGGAAGACAAGAACCAGACGCTTCGCCAGGTCCGCGCCAATCTGTCCGAACCGGAGCCCAAGCTGCGCGCGCGTCTGCAGGCGATCTACGACAATTCGGAATCGCAGTTTGTGAAGGAGAACGTCGCCGTCTTCGTCAACATGACGCCGGAGACGTTCAGCGGCGTTTATGCCAACGCCGTCAAGGAAACCCACTGGCTTTCCTATCCGAACTATGCCGCGCTCGTGTCCGGCTCAACCTTCGTCAGCGACGATCTCGCCGGCGGCGCAACCGACGTGTTCATCAATCTCGACCTGAAGACGCTGGAGACCCATGCCGGACTCGCCCGCGTCATCATCGGCGCCTTCATGAACGCGATCTACAACCGCAATGGCGAGGTGACGGGACGGGCCTTGTTCCTGCTCGACGAAGTGGCGCGGCTCGGCTTCATGCGCATCCTGGAGACCGCCCGCGACGCCGGCCGCAAATACGGCATCACGCTCCTCCTGTTGTTCCAGTCGATCGGTCAGATGCGCGAAACCTATGGCGGCCGCGACGCGGCGAGCAAATGGTTCGAGAGCGCGAGCTGGATCTCCTTCGCGGCGGTGAACGACCCGGAAACCGCCGAATACATCTCGAAGCGCTGCGGCATGACCACGGTCGAGATCGACCAGGTCAGCCGCTCGTCGCAGGCGTCAGGTTCATCTCGGACGCGCTCGAAGCAGCTCGCCTCGCGGCCGCTGATCCAGCCGCACGAAGTGCTGCGCATGCGCGCCGACGAACAGATCGTCTTCACTGCCGGCAACGCACCGCTCCGGTGCGGCCGCGCCATCTGGTTCCGGCGTGACGACATGAGGGCTTGCGTCGGAAAGAACCGATTCCAACCTGAAGAAAAAACATGACGCGCTTTCTTGTTGCAGGAGCCGTCACGGCAATCAATGTGGGCTTGGCGGTCGCCATCGGCGTCCCCTCCCCTCGTCCAACGGATATACTGGAGCAATACGAGAACCGCGATGTTGGTCATCCCGCCGCCTCTGCGGAGCGATAGGCTGAGCGTCCGTTTCACCCTCTGCGACGGGCCGATCCACGTGAACTGCGTCGTCGACGGGGACACGTTCTGGTTCAGGGGTGACAAGATCAGGATCGCCGATATCGACGCCCCGGAAATCTTCTCGCCGCGATGCCGAAGCGAGAAGCAGATCGGCGAAATCGCCCGCGATCGGTTGCTGGTCCTGCTGAACGCCGGCGGCTTCACATTGGTCTCGGGCTGGCGCGACACTGACCGGTACGGGCGCAAGCTGCGCACGGTCACGCGCGCCGCTCGTTCGCTTGGCGAGACGCTCGTCGAGGAAGGTCTTGCCCGGCGCTGGAACGAGCCGCGACGCGATGGTGCGCCCTCGATTGATCGCGGCGGTAGCCCGCCGCACACGCTACGATCATTGGTTTTCTCGACCGTGCCCCTACCGCGGGAGGATCGTCACCGGAGGACGAAACCGCTTTACGGGTTCGGTGCGCCTTGGCGCATAGAGCCGTCCGCTCGCCAGAGCGGCCCGCCCCCAAAAGCCCCCTTCGCAAAAATGAATCAATATGCCCCTGATTGATTCTAAAAACTCATTGGACGCGAACTCTCCGATGCGGGATTCTGTCGTCATGATCGCGCAGCCCTACCAGCTCTATATCGAACGCACCGACGCCTCGAAGAACATGGCCCGGTTCTACGCCATGGCCATCGAACCGACGCTCTTCGGCGACATCTGCCTGACACGCCGCTGGGGACGGATCGGCGCACAAGGTCAGATGATGAAGCACAGCTTCGCGCGCGAGGACGAAGCGGTCAGGCTATTCCTCGACCTGCTGCGCCAGAAGCGCAATCGCGGATATCATCCGAAAGGAAAGCAGGCGGCGACGTAACCGGATCGCTGTCTGCGCAGACACGGTAGGCTCCCACCGGTTGGGTGGCAGCACCCACGGAACAGAGCCTCCGCGAAAGCGAAGCCGGCTCAGTGAGCCGGCCGTTCATCGTGCGGATTATATTCGTGGATGATGTCGAGGCCGTCACCTTCGTCGATTTCGTCGCTGGGCATGACGCCGTATTCGCCGTCGACCTGGAAGAGCGTGACCGGGACCATCAGGGTGCAGGCAAGGTTGAAGGCGTGGTTTTGTGCGAGGCCGAGATCGGACATTGTCTTGAGGCTCCATCCGGAGCGGGGGAATTCCCGCTCGATGGCTCCTCGAAGGACCGGCCCCGGTCGCGATCACCGCGCCGGCATGAGCCAAGCGGCGGCACGCTTCGCGTAGCCGACCCCGCGCGGGTTGATCGTGGAAGATCCGGGGGTGGACCAGGACGCCATCGTGAAAGAGCGGGATTGCACCGCCCCGGCCGAAGCCACTGACCGTACGATCCCTTTTCCTCGAACGGCGCTCCGACACATGCCGCTCCCGGAAACTGGCCTGCTCACACACCCGATCCGGTGGTGCTTACGCCTATCTGCCGGGCAGGACCGACATCGACATCGTGGCGCTTCGGAATACCGGCCGCCATTTGCCGATACGGAGACGGGATGGAGGAGCGACCATGGCGACCAACGGCCACGCCAACGCGGAGGGATTCATGACGGCACAACCGCGGAGGCAGCAACTGTTGCGAGCGCATCCCGCCGGTCGATCCGGCGGGTGTGCTTCGATCAGGGCGAAAGCCTCCCTCAGCGGGGAGGCTCGTCGGCATCATCCGCCAGCATGGCATCGCGCTCGGCGATTGCCGCCGCCAGTTCGGCCTCAATCTGCCGGCGCTCGGCGCGCACCACCGCGTTCCTGAGTTCGGCCCGAAGCTCTTCGACTTGCTGTTCGATGGAAATCGTCATCGTCGTCTCCGTCTTGTTTGTGAAAGACGGCGACCACGGTCATGACGGACCGGAGGGGTCAGGGACCGCAAAGCGGCCGCGGAGCGGCGGGGGGACCGCCCGTCCTTGAGGCCTTCGGGCCGGCATGGCACCCTCAAGCGGACCGAGCAGACATCACCACACTCCCGCCTGTTCTGGAAAACCCGGATGCGGGCTCGATGCCTGCAGCCGGGTTCCGATAGGACCGAACGCGGACAGCCGCCCACCGGTCCAGACATAGGAACGGCCCCGCCGGGGTGGCGGGGCCGGTTGGGCGGGACCTCAGTCCCGGTTCGGCCGAGACCAGATCAACTGGAGGCCTTCCTCGCCTTCCACCTCGACCAGGGTGGCGTAGATGGGAGCCGGGAAGCTCGGGTCGTCGAGTTTGACCGAGAGGTAGTCCCGGCCGGTTTCCTGCGCGACGCGTTGCCAGGCCGCGCCGAGCTCGACATTAGCGGCCGCGAAGACGCGAAAGTGCGGGCCCTTGTCGGAGGGGTTCTCGATACGGCGGAACTGGGCCTTGACGTTGAGGGTGAGGGTGCGGATTGAACCGGTGAATCCGCCGTTGCCGTTGCTGGTGAAGGAGCCGATGGTCGCCATGGTATTTCGCCTTTCCTTGTGTTCGGACCGCGCCCATCGCGGTCTCGATGGCTGTCGGAAAGTCCGGGGACGATCGGACCGCACCTCGCAGAGGCCGCAATGCAATGGAGGACGGCAACTGGCGATTTTGTTAGTTGGCGAGGAATGTCGGCGCAGCCGGCAGGGGTCAGAAAATCGGCAGGCGCCGTTGCGGAAAGCCGATCGAGGCGAAGCCGGTCTCCGGTCAGACATGCCTCATCGAGCCCGCAGATGGGCCGGCACGCCCGCAGGAAAGGCATCACCATGACCCCGCGTCCATGGCGTCCATGCAAAGGGACAGTGGCGCTCACAGGCGAAACGCGAACTCCGGCGCCAACGTCAGGATGCGCTCCGCCTTCAGAACGACCGGCCAAGGGGACGGTCCCGGCAATTCGCAATGGCCCTGTTCGAGCAGCTGCCGAACCCAACAGCACGCCGCTGGCGAAACCGACACGGGACAACCCGCGGCCCGCGGCCAACGACCGCTGCACGACACCACATCCCCCATCGAGGTGAAGGGCGAGGATGACACAGCCATGATCGAAAGCGCCGCGCAGCCGCGACGAGTCTCACCTGAACGGCTCCGCGACTTGGCGGGCCGATTCATGTCCAACAGAGGTTGGAATTGCCTCGGGAGCACCTATGTTCTAATGTGTCAACAATTCTTGGAACGGATGCCGCCATGACGATCACAACTTTGTCCAGCCGTGAGTTTCAGCAGAACGCCAACCAGGCGCAGAAGGCCGCGCGCAACGGCCCCGTCTTCATCACGAACCGGGGCCGCCCGACCCAGGTACTGCTCAGCTACGAGGACTATCAGCGGATCACAGGCAGACGCCGGAACATCGTGGCCGCCCTGTCCATGCCCGGCCTTGCAAGCATCGAGTTCGAGATCCCGCGGTCGAAAGATCTGCCCCGGCCAGCGGATCTTTCCTGATGTATCTGCTCGACACGAATGTCGTTTCGGAACTGCGCAAAGCCGGCAGCGGAAAAGCCGACCCACGCGTCGTGTCCTGGCTGTCGGCGCAAGACGCCGCATCCTTCTTCGTCTCGGCTGTCACGCTGATGGAATTGGACCTTGGCATCCTGCTGGTCGAACGTCGCGACCCGGCGCAGGGGGGCCTCTTGCGAACCTGGATGGACGACTACGTTCTTCCCGAATTCGCAGAAAGAACCGTGCCGATCGACAAAACCGTGGCGCTGCGTTGCGCGCGCCTGCATGTGCCCGATCCGCGCCCCGAGCGAGATGCATTCATCGCGGCCAGCGCCCTTGTGCATGGAATGATGATCGTGACCCGCAACGTGGCCGATTTCGAGCCCATGGGCGTCAAGATCGTCAATCCCTGGACCCATGGCGATTAAGGTTGCACGCCAGCGCCGAGTGACAACGCGCGCAGGCGAATAGGGGAAGGCTCATTGCCTTCCTCCGTCACAATCGGAGCGTGAAACATTACGCGGCCTCCCGCTCGGTCTGCGCCCGCGGCTGGAGATTGTGCAGATATGCAACGGCGCGCTGCGCATGCGCGGCCGCCTGAAAAATCGCCCGCCGGTCGGAGCTGAGTACGCGCAACCAGGACTCAAGGTAAGAAGCATGGTCCGGCCGCGGCTCGAGTTCGGGCGCGATGCCGAGATCGGCACAAAGGAAGCAGCTTCCGAGCTCGGCGATCAGCTCTTCCCGCGCTCGCTCGGTCTGGTCTTTGTGGTAACGACTGAGGTCTCTGTTCAGACGGTGCGGAGCACCTGCATAGTGGACGCATTCATGTCCGAGAACCGCATAATAGCTCGCGGCGTCTCGGAAACTCTGCAATTCTGGCATCTCGATGGTGTCGCTACCGGGAGAATAGAATGCCTTCGATCCGCCGTGCCGGATCGTCGCGCCGGTATTGGCGAAGAAGCGTTCTGCGTGCTCGATGCGCTCGAGCTGATCGGCTAATGGCTCCGGCCTCTGGTAATAGTGATCCGGTAGGCCATCGATCTGCGCGACGTTGAAGGTGGTGTAGGCTTTCAGGAACGCGATTTCCCGATCGAATTCCTCGCCGGCGCGCCGATCTCCGTCTTCGTAAACCGGCTGGCGAAGACCACCATGGTTCCGGTTTCGCCTTTGCGGACAGCGCCTCCAAGCTGGATGGACTGCTTGAACGTCATCCAGATCGGCAACGTATAACCGCGGGCCACGGCTTCCGACCATAAAAGCAGGACGTTCAATCCTGAGTATGGCAAACCATTATGCCGCAGCGGCCGCGTCACCCGGCCGGTGGCGTTGCCCGAACGCCATGGCTGCACCCATGGCCGCACGCCCTTCTCCAGATCGGCGACGATCTTCTCGGTGATCCGGGTGTAGATATCCGCCCGCTCGCCTTCATTCTTTCTCTTCATGATGTCGAACCTCGAGCTATAGAGCTGGCCCCGGTTGTTTGGACAGCGCCCCGCTGGATTTAAGTGGATTCCTGCCGGGTTATGCTGAACGCGGGGCTTTACGGTTTTGTCGTTGCGTCGGGAGGGCGT
>NZ_JASAUS010000099.1:0-34706 GCF_029953005.1 Bradyrhizobium sp. Mp27
GGCCGCGTTCACGTTGCCCTGGAAATCCAGACTGACATTGGTCGAGGCACCGCCTTTGCTGGCCTTTCCGCGCCAAACGCCGTTGTCGTCCTTCTTCAGGGATGTGACGTTGCTGTAGCCAGCTTCCTCGATCTTCGATTTGGCCTGACCCTCGGTGAAACTGTTGGCGCCCGAAACCGGCTTCTCGGAATTGTTCTGGCCCGCGCTGTTAACCGCGTTGTTATTCGGCCGATCCGTCGCCGGCGGATTTTGCGCGAACGACGGACCGGCCAGTAGCGAACCCCCCGTCAGAAACATAAGAAATTTCTTGTTCCTCCTTAGTGGCCGGTCACAACACGCCCGCCGCGACGATGTTCCTATGACGAGTATGGTTGACTACCCATCAAGGACATCGTGCGCGAGGGGCGGGTCGCGCAGCTTGTGCGTGACGATCGACGAAGTGGCGGCCTGCTGAGGTCGGTCGACAGGTTCGTCGATCATTCAGGAAACGACTTTTTTAGATTGATAATCAGGGTTCTGGCGTCCACCAACATCCAATTGGATCAATAGGTTCAATAAGAATCACGTCCTAGAAAGCCATTATCCACACCGCCAAAACTATCCGGCCTAGCGCCGGCGGGCCGCGGCGGAACGCATCGTCTCCGTTGTCTATGCATGCTTGCTTGCGGAGAGTGAGAGGATTTGGCGGCTCGCTAGGGTTCGCCCCCCCCCGCAGCGCGGCGGCTGAATGAAAGACCAAACAAAGGAAAGGCGCTCGGCCGTAAAAGGTGAGCAGCCAGCCGGCCGGATGTTTGAGCCCTGACCATGGGGATACTCCCCCATAACTATCGGTCCTGAAACAAGACGACAGGATCAATCCCAAGCGCTTCCGAAATTTGTTCAAGAGCGTCAACGGTCGGTGAATTTTCCTCGCGTTCGATCATTCCAATGTAGTTGCGATTCAGGCCAGCACGATCAGCCAATTCCTCCTGGGAAAGGCTGCTCTTCCGTCGTAGGCGCCGAAGATTTTGGGCTACCACCCGCCGCAACTTCATGCGGCAAGACGGCCTCAAACGTCACTTGATCTCCACCTAGTATACTAGGTATTGTTTGTACCTCGTTGAGATGTTTTAGATGACCAATGCGCGAACCCTGTCGGCCAAACCGTTCGTCGAGCAGGTCTCCGTAATCGACGGGCGGATCCTCTGCGTTGGCTATCGGGCTGACGGGGCGGACTTTATCTTGGCGAGTGTTGAACTTCCCGTTGAAGTACTCGAACAGGAAATCGTAGGCAGCCTCGAGCTGGTCACTACGATTAGTCCTTCCGGCGAAATCGTGTCCCAAATCTTCGGGTCATCTGGATTGGTTTTGGAGCGGCCTCGTTCGACCACCTCAATTGATCGTCTGGTTTCACAGACCGTCGACAGCGACAACCTTCGGCTAGAGGAGCTACCGACAAGTGAATTGAGCGGGCTCTTGAGATCGCTGGAGGCATCCATCGAACATGTAAGGACGGCACTCGCACAGAGGGCATAGCTCCCCATTAGTGGAACTCCTATCAATCACCAGATGACGATCTTGTACAATAGACCCGAAAGCCATCAGCGATATAGTCGCGTGCGATAACCTGATCGTTGCCGCACAGGACGATGTGTGTATGGGGATGGTCCGGCGTTGAAATAATTGGCGTCGAGCCTGGTTCCGAGATCCTGCTCCAGCTGCGGCATGAGTTGCAGGTCCGTCAGCTCCGCGCGGCGCTCCGCCCTACGCTAAACCGGAACTGGTGGCGATCGCTGGCGCTGCGTCCGGCATCGGGCTTGCCATCAGCGCGGTCACTACTTGCCTCGTATAGCTCCCCTGGCGTGTCCTCGTGTGTGATGCGTCGCGCCGGACGTGTCGCAGGCGAGCTCGCACTACACCAGTGCCAACTGTCTTAGTCCGCAGCGACACGGCCTTTGGCTGCGGCACGCGTTAGCCTGGACATCCGCGCTCGGCCAGCACTGTCCCTAAGGCGTGACCGCGGATGATCCACCAACACAAAGTGAAGAACCTGTCCTCGCACTGGCGCCAGCCTTGACCGTTTCCCGCCACGCGCCTCGCAGATGGCAGGTGGGCCCTCCTGGCTCTGCAAACGCCTATCCGTCCGAGCTTCACTTCAAATTCGTCTTCGATCTCTCGCATTGCCCGCATCCGACATTGAGCGAGTCGACGATATGTGAAGTCGACGGGCGGCCGACAGGACGCAGACACAATTGCGCAGAAAGGCTATAGCGTTGGGTCGAGCGCGGAAACAGTGGAGAGTTAGAGAGCGCCAAATCTTGGATGTGCGGACAACCACTTAGCCGCCCTTCGGCGACAGTGCTTTTATCTTGCCATTCGCCCCCTTCTCACACTCACGTGCTGACGCTTCTTTTCTCTGCAGTAGCCAGACTTTGCACCGACACCGCGAAGCATCGCAAGAAGCAAAGATTCCTGGCACGCGATGCGCATTTTTATTGCTAGGCGGCCTGGCAAAACAACGAAAAATCGGACCACCCATCGGGCGCCGAAGCGATCAATTGAACGCTTCGAACTGCCAATTTTGTTGCAAATGTTAGATCGATGGCCTGATTTTCTGCGGCCCGATCGCAGCAAAAAGCCGTCGAGTGGCCTTCAAAATCGGCGCGAAATACGCTCGGCTTACGTGCGATTTTCGATGGAAATAGGAGGTGTTGAGGCTCGGTCGCGGTCGAACGAGCCGCGCCTTCTCGCTGAGAAAAGTATTTCAGATTGACGCGAACAGAGGCATGCCCGACTAGACAGCTCAGGCCAAGGCGGCGCTGAAACGAAAAACTCGCGCCCCAACAAACGCAGGTTCGCCGACTGACATTTGTAGTGATGCGCGCGACGGCTCAGCGCGCCGTGCGACCGAACAGATCAGGCTTGGCAGTCCGATCCGCACTGATCAATCTCGATCAAAAAGGCCTACTCGCGCGCGTCAATGCTTGGGCGTGCAACGGCTGGTGCGGCCAAACAAGTCGGCTTGAATTGGGTGCTCATCACTCCCAAAAGTGACCTGCGCTTTGGCCTCAATCATGGCAATTAGGGCATCCTGCCGTCCTGGGGGCAGCCCCTTTTCGGTCCAGATGGAGCGCAGCTCAGCCTCGGGATCGGACGTTGAGCGAACCTATTTACGGAACATGTCTTCAAAGTTCGCACAGACAATTTCGACGTTGGGCGCACACCTTTCCAGGCATCGCGATAGTAGGCGCAGTCTACGCCGCACCCTGCCTCCAGATGAATTCCGGTCTGTTCAGCGAACGTTAGAAAGTCGGCGGTCTTACGCTCACGGTAGCACTGGACGCCGCTATACCCGAAGGGCGCGGACATTTGCGGGATGATGAAAGCGCCATAATCGGCAATGTCCGAGGCAAGATCGATCACATGAAACTCAAACGACCGGCCGGTGTAGCACGGCCCATTTCCGGTCCTCGGCGTCGCGCCGAACGGTGGATTTGCAATCGCGCTTGTTGAAGCGCCCAAGACTTGCCAAGTCGAAATCCAACACATCGGCGCAGATCCACCTAGCTTCGGGCAACACCTTCCGACCCACCTCGACATAGGCAGGATTGCACTCGATGCAGACGATTTCCTTCGGCGGTTCGTCTCGTTCACGCGCATAGTGCGCCCGCCAGAAAACATGAAATGCCAGCATCCCTATGCCTGCGCAGAGGTCGATCGTCCGGCCGCCACAGGCGTCAATTGCAAAGTCTCTGGCAAGACCTGTGGGAGTAAAGAAGGCACCGGCCGATGTGCTGATGTGGTTTGCACCCTCGTGCCAGTTGTCCAGCACGAATACCCGCTCGTCGTAGCTAAGGACGTCTTTCCTTAACAATTCCAAAGCCTGAGCGTGAGCCTTTGCTTCCGCTTAGTAAGTTTTGCCATCGTGATGTCTCGCTTTCGGGGCCCTCAAAGGGCGTCTGACTGTCGGCGCGGCGCGCATGGCCACCGCCATGCCGCCTGCCCGTCGGCGAGACCGGGATTTCGGGGGCAAGAGCTTGTTTTGGCGCCCCGTAGGGGTGCGAACCCGATGGTGCGCAACGCGGTTGCACCGAGCAGCAGAGCTGCGACGTGCGACCGACTTGCTGCACCGGAGGGCAAAAGGAGGTCTTGCAGGGGTGAGGGGCGGCGCCCCTCAAGTCCCCTCTCTTCATCGAAAATATCTTCAAATCGACGGCCAGAAATCGCGGCCTTAGACCGCTCCACGGCGCATAAATCGAAGAAAAACCGGCCTTCCGCTGCTCGCGCGTGGACGTCGTCATGGCATGGAAAAGCCGCCTGAGCCGCGCGTATGAGCGACTCGAAGCCGAGGTTTCGAATGAAGTAAAAACCCCCGCGCGAGACGCGCGGGGGCCTGGGCGTGTGAGCTAGTCCACGGGATTCCAGATCAAGAAGAAGCCGCCCTCGTCGCTCAAGCCGATCGCTCGGCCAAGATTGGCGTAGAGCTTGCGGGATCCAAGCTCAGGTGCCGCGAGGGAGAGGCTGACGTAGTCCTTCCCACTGCTTTCCCCGCGCCGGATCCAACCGGCTCCAATCTCGACGCCCTGGGTGATGATACGGAAGTCTGGCTGGGTGTCGGCCGACTTGTCGCGGTTGGGCACGATGTCAATGTCCGCACGAACGGACAAGGTCTTGAGCTGCCCCTTGAAGCCGCCATTGTCAGTGCGGGTAACGAATCCGATTGCAGTCATGGTCTGTCTCCTTCGTTCCGCAGGGCCAATCCCCTGCGATGGCGAGACCGTCATGGCCGCCGGCTCGCAGCCGAACCCTTGGGGCGAAGCGCAGCGGCGCACCCGAGCTCGCGCCTTTTTTGCAGCGAAGCGGCCGCGAGGAGCCGGCTTGCCGGCGGGGAAGAAAGAAGCAAGCGAGGGTTTCGGACGGCGGGACGGTCGCCATAGGTCGTGGCGCCATGAGCAGGGAAGCGTCCCTCCGGTAGGAAGCGAAAGTCCGTGCAGCGGAAGCGATAAGCGGAGGAAGTGGCGCCCTCCGATAGCTCAAGTTGCACCGTGCACGACGTCAAACGATATCCTTGGCCAGCGGTCGCCAAAACAGATCCGCGCTCCACTCATCGCCAGGCGCATCGGGGTCGACGGTGCGCACGGAGACCACGCCCATGCCGTACGGGAGTTCTGCAACTCGCCCCGCTGGAACGTGCCGGATCCTCAACTGTCGATGATGAGCTGGGGTGAGAGTGAAGAGTCAACGATCGAAGCGGTAACACGAAGATGATCGACTTGACCTAGCAGCCATCAGTCATCCCGAGATAGCGCGGGTAACTCAAGCTGGGCGCAACATGCGGCAACTTTGATTGGCTTGGAGTTGAACGGCTGACTGAATGATGATTGTTTTGGTACATAATGTCACGCCCAGTTCTAATTCCCTCAGGCTCTTGGCCGCGTCGCATGCCGGCTGCAATTGCAGCGGGTTATTGCGGCGAGCCGACTGTTGAGGCCTTCCTAAAACGCGTCGGTTCGGAGTATCCTCAGCCACGTGTAAAGGAAGGAAAGCGTCAGCTGTGGTTGAGAGACGATCTGGACCGGGCGATCGCCCCGGAGTTCGTGCGGGGCGACCTCGCCGAGGATTTGTGACACTCGAGCGTCCGCTCCCGCGGTTCGTGGAAGTGCGCCGGCTCGCCCGCAATCCCCTCGGCTTTTATTTCCGCGTTCCCACACACTACCGCAAACTTGGGTGCGAGATGCCCAACGAACCGTTGGGGACCAGTTACGAGGTGGCCTGCGGCGATGACGGCAAAGGAGGACGCGCCGCTACACTCAATGCACTGTTCGATGAATGGAACGATCGGCGTAAGGGCCAGCCTATCGAGGAAGGGAAGATTGCGCGGTATGGCACGATCGACTGGCTGTTCCGGCAATACAAAACTGAGAAGGCCTACACTGAGAAGGTCTCATCGCGATCGCGCCCCGATTACGAACGCATCATGCAGATGATTTGCGACACCGTCGGTAAGAGTGGCCGCCGTATCGGTGACCGGCAGATCTGTGAGGTTACGCCACGAGCCGCTGATAAGATCTACGACAGGATCATCAACGGGCCGAACGGCCTCAGGCTGCGGCAGGGTGAGAAAGTCGTTGGGCTCTGCCGCAAGGTCTGGCGCATCATGCGACGGCTGCACCCGGATCTGTTTGATAGAAAGCATCCCAACCCTTGGGACGACTTTACACTGAAGAGCCGCACCAAGACTAAGAAGCACGCGGTCACCCGGGACGAAGTCTACAGATTTGCCTGGGGTTGTATAAAGCACGGCCGGCCTGAGCCGGCCGCTGTCGCGGTCATTTGCTTTGAGTGGTTGCAACGGCCGGAAAATGTGGTCGCCGGATTTTTGACTTGGCCAGACTATCGAAGCAAGAGCTGGCCACATGCGGTGCGGATCGAGCACCACAAGAACAAGACGTTGGTTTGGCATCCGCTCGAAGACAAGGTCGATGGCGAGATCCTTAAGTTCTATGCCGAAGCAGAGGATGTGCTAGGCCATCTCCGAAAGCTCGGTGTTCCCATGATCATGCGCCGGATCGAGCGAGGGGAGCACAAGGGCGAAGCAAAGGTCTGGTCTTATCCTGGCATGGAAAAGGTCGTGCAGCAGATGCGCAAAAAGATCGACGGGGTGTCAGAGCTGTTCACGCTTGATGCATGCCGCCACGGAGGCATGACCGAGCTAGAGGAAGCGGAGCTTACGGACGGCCAAGGTCGTGCGCTTTCCGGGCACAAGACCGCGCAGGCCTATCGCGGCTACGCCAAGGAAACAATGCAGCGAGCGCTGGCCGCGACTCGCAAGCGGCATGCGCATTTGTTGGCACAGAAGCAATTCGAACAACAAGACACCGCTGCAGCTGTAGTTCAAGATCAGACCAGCGGCGACGGAATGGCCCGCCAGAGCGCTTCATAACGCGTCCAACGTTCAACTACCGCGGCAATCGCTCTCGACATTGCCGGCTGCAAGCAACGCGCACTGATCGCGCGCTGCGCTTACGCGTCGCGCTGATATCGGAAGTCACCACCAGACTAAGTCGGCGATAGAACGTTGAGGCGCGCGCAACTAACGCCGCATCTCGTGCATCGGCGAAGGAGGAAACGAAAACAGCACAGAATTTCCAAATGACGGGGCAAACGAATTTCCAAACGCGCTCAAAAAGCACACGAGAACAAAGCTCTTTCAATAGCAATTTCATGGGGTTGAGGTGGCTGGGGCGGGAGGGATCGAACCTCCGAATGGCGGAATCAAAATCCGCTGCCTTACCGCTTGGCTACGCCCCAACAGGCGACCAGGGAACGGGCGGAAGAACCGGCTACCGCAGATTCCCGCTGGTCGCAGCCGGTCTATAGGGAGCGGCGCGGCATTTCAACCGCCTGGAGGGGCAAAATACCTGAGGTCCAGGACCGGGTCCGGCGCTCGCCGTGCCACCCTTTATTATAGGCCCGGCAGGGGTGCCGTTCCGGGCCGGCACGGTCCCGGCGTTCCGGCAGTTGAGACCTCCCCCGTTTCATGGGAATACGGCGCCAATACCTGTCCACGGGAGTGAGCCATGACCTACCGCGCGCCGATCTCAGACATGCTGCTGTCGCTCAACCATGGCGCCGGCCTGAAGGCTGCCGTGGAGGCCGGCCATTACGGCGATTTCGACGGCGACATCGTGAGCGCCGTGCTGGAGGAAGCCGGCAAGTTCGCAACCGACGTGCTGGCGCCGCTCAACCGTGTCGGCGACGAGCACGGCATCAAGCTTGGCGATGGCAAGGTCACGACTGCGCCGGGCTGGCCGGACGCCTACAAGCGCTGGACCGAGGGCGGCTGGAACGCGGTCTCCGGCCCCGAGGATTTCGGCGGCCAGGGCTTGCCGATCGCCATCAACGCCGCCTGTACCGAGATCTGGAGCGCCTCCAACGTCGCCTTCGGCCTCTGCCCGCTGCTGACGGCCTCGGCGATGGAGGCGCTGTACGCCCATGGCAGCGACGAGCTGAAGAAGATCTATCTGGAAAAGCTCGTCTCCGGCGAATGGACCGGCACGATGCAGCTGACCGAGCCGCAGGCCGGCTCCGACGTCGGCGCGCTGCGCACCCGCGCCGACAAGCAGGCCGACGGCACCTATCGCATCAAGGGGACGAAGATCTTCATCACCTATGGCGAGCACGACATGACCGACAACATCGTGCATTTCGTGCTGGCGCGCCTGCCCGATGCGCCCGCCGGCACCAAGGGGATCTCGCTGTTCCTCGTGCCGAAGTTCATGGTCAATGCCGACGGCTCGCTCGGCGCGCGCAATGACATTTATGCCTCGGGCGTCGAGCACAAGCTCGGCATGCATGCTTCCCCCACCTGCACCATGACCATGGGCGATCATGGCGGCGCGATCGGCTTCCTCGTCGGCGAAGAGAACCAGGGCATGCGCTGCATGTTCACGATGATGAACCAGGCCCGCCTCGGCGTCGGGCTGGAGGGCGTCGGCGTCGCCGATCGCGCCTACCAGCAGGCGCTGGCCTATGCGCTGGAGCGCAAGCAGGGCCGCGCCATCGGCAAGAACGGCGACGGCTCGGACGCGATCTTCGTACATCCGGACGTCAAGCGCATGCTGATGCGGATGCGGGCGCAGACCGCGGCCTCACGTACCATCTGCTATGCGACCGCGGTCGCGATCGACGTCTCCACGCGCGCCAAGGATCCGAAGGTCCGCGCGGACGCCGCCGCCCGCGCGGCGCTGCTGACGCCGATGGCCAAGGGCTATTCCACCGATATCGGCAACGAGGTCGCCTATCTCGGCGTGCAGGTGCACGGCGGCATGGGGTTCATCGAGGAGACCGGCGCCGCGCAGCACTATCGCGATGCGCGCATCACCGCGATCTACGAGGGCACCAACGGCATTCAGGCGATCGATCTCGTCACCCGCAAGCTCGCGGCCAATGGCGGCGCTGCGGTGTGGGCGCTGCTCGACGAGCTCTCGGCCACCGTGAAGCAGGTCGAAGCCTCCAACGATCCCGCTTTCGGCACCACAGGTACAAAGCTGCGCGAAGCGCTGGAGGCGCTGACGCGCACCAGCAAGTGGCTGCTGGAGCGCGTCACCTCCGCACCGAACGAGGCGCTCGCCGGCGCGACGCCGTATCTGCAGCAGTTCGGCTCGACGCTCGGCGGCTGCATGTTGGCCTCCGAGGCGCTCGCCGCGAAGTCCGACGGCAACACCGACGCCGCGCGCTACGTCTCGCTCGCGCGCTTCTTCGCCGAGAACATCACGGTGCAGGCCGGCGCGCTCGAGCGCACGGTGACGGAGAGCGCGGAGTCGGTCGCGGCGGCGGATGCGGTGTTGTTGTAATCCGGACGCCACCGCGATGTGAGGCGAGGCATTTCCTCCCCTCCGCTGTCATTCCCCGCGACCCGGCTACGCCAAGGCTTCGCCGGGGCTTCAGTCTAGGGGCGCCGAAGCTTCAGCGTAGGCGGCAAGCGGGGAATCCAGTACGCCGCAGCCTCTCGATCAACCACAGACGTCTCGGCGTACTGGATCGCCCGATCAAGTCGGGCGATGACACCGAGTGTGTGGGATGGGCTACGAAGCTGCGAGCTTCGCCCTTCTCCCCGGCCGCCACAGCACGATTCCCGCCGCCACGAGATCGAGCATCACGCAGATCGCAAACGCGCTCGTGTAGTTGCCGGTGAAACTCCGCACGAGGCCGATGATGCCGGGGCCGAAGGCGCTGACGACGCCGCTGATCGACGTGCCCAATCCCATTGCGGCGGCAAAGGCGGCAGCACCGATCTCGCGCTGGATGATCAAGGGCGGGAACGTGATCATGTTGCCGATCGAGAAGCCGTAGACGGCGCAGCAGACGAGCAGCACGGTCGGGTTCGTGCTTTGGATAAGCACGAATAGCGCCGCCGCCTGGCTCGTCATCGACGCCGCGCAGGCGAGCCGCGGATCGAGCCGGTCGACGAACAGGCCGAGCGACAGGCGGCCGACCACCGCCATTGCCGCCATGATGGTGACCGCAAGGCCTGCGGCATAACGCCCGATCAGCGGCTCGAGGAACGTCACCTGGTGGATGATGAATCCCATCTGCGCCAGCAGCGCGATCGCGATCGGCAGCACCATGGTCCAGAACGCCGCGTTGGCGAGCAGCGTCTTGCGGGAATGGGCCGGCGCGGCCATGCCAGCGGACGGACGGCCGCCCGATGCCGGCGACATCTGCGTCGGCCAGCCGATGAAGATGACGACCACCGGCAGCACCAGCACCACCATCGCCATCGTGGCGGCAAGCATGGCGGACTGGAAGCCGATGCTGCCGGTCAGCGACAACAACAGCGGAACGAGGACGATGCCGCCGCAGGTCGCGCCGTTGAAGGCGAGGCTGAGCGCGAGCCCGCGCCGCCGTTCGAACCAGGCGTTCAGTACGGTGGCGATCACCACGGTGCCCATGCCGGTCCAGCCGACCGACATCAGCGCATAGGCGAGATAAAGCTGCCAGGGCGTCTGCATCAGCGCCAGCAGCACGGTCGAAGCGCCGAGCGCCGACAGGCCGCACAGGATCAGCGCACGCAGCCCGATGCGGGCGAGCAGATCGTCGGTGAAGATGACGAGCACGGAGGTGAGGAGAAACGAGAAGGTGCTGGCCGCGGAGACCAGCGTGCCCGGCCAGCCATGGGCGCGCTGGAGCTCGGCGAGATAGACGCCCTGGCCATAGAGGCCGAAGCCGAACATGAAGAAGGCCATCAGGAAACAGGCCAGCACGACGCGCCAGCCGCGATAACTCAGCGAGGATTCGTCAACGCCTGTTGCGGCAATCATCAAACGAACAATCAGCCAAAGGAACCGGCATCGGGCAATCGTGCCCTACAACCCCCGGTTTTTCAAATGAAACATTGTAGCCATTTGTTGCAATGCGCAACTGCATGTGCGAAGCAATTCAACCGGCATGATCCGGTGCGGTGCGGTTCCCGATCAGAAAAGCGACAGTGCGCCATGCGGCGGACTCACGGGGACGTTCTCGAAAAGGTCGAGCGGGCGGATTGGCACGCCTGCAAGATGATGTAGGCTGAGGCTTGCGAGACTCGCCAAAGGCAAGCGCCGCGGCGACCGCAGGGGGCTCTCATGCCGAATGGCAATATCGTCGTCACCGAAGAGCGCGGAACGCGCGTCATCACCCTGCGCCGTCCGAGCAAGAAGAACGCGATCACGCAGGACATGTATCGCGAGATGAGCCGCGCGATCGACACCGCGCAGAACAACCCCGACATCCGCTGCATGATCATCACCGGCGGCTCCGGCGTGTTCACCGCCGGCGACGACATCGACGACTTCATGCAGGCCGAACCGAATTCCGAGACGCTGTCGGACGGCGCAAAATTTCTCTATTCGCTCGCCCTCAACGTCAAGCCTATCATCGCGGCCGTCGACGGCGCCTCGATCGGGATGGGCACCGTGATGCTGTTTCATTGCGACTATGTGCTCGCCTCGAACGCCGCGACCTTCTCCGCGCCCTATATCCATCTCGGGCTCGTTCCGGTCGGCGCGGCCAGCCTCCTGATGCCGAACACGATGGGCTACCAGCGCGCGTTCGCGATGCTGGTGATGGGGCGAACTTTCACCGCCGCGGAGGCGCACGCGGCAGGCTTCGTCAACACCGTGGTCTCGCCGGGACATACCGAGGTCGAGGCGCGCAAGGTGGCGCGCGATATCTGCCGGCTGCCGGCCGAGGCGGTCGCAGCCTCGCGCAAGCTGCTGCGCGCCGCACCCGAGGAGCTCACCCGCCGCATCGACCAGGAGGCCCATCTGTTCGGCGAGCGGCTGAAGTCGGACGAGGCGATTGCCGCGTTCAAGGCGTTTGCAAACCGGAAGAAGAGGTAGGGGCAAGGACTCGGCTTCCACCCTCGCCTGGAGGGGGAGGGTCGCTCGCGCGAAGCGCGAGCGGGGTGGGGTGAACCACACAAGGACTCTCACTCGTCTACGGAAACTCTTCCGCACCTTTTGCCAGGATAGTCTGTCACCCCGCCCCGGTTCGCATTTCATGCGAACCGACCCGCCCCCTCAAGGGGCGGGTGGGAGCGCGTGGCATACGATCCGCCTCAACAAAAGGTTTCGTGAAATCTTCGCGCGGAACGACTAATCTTGGTTCCATGCGACATCTTTTCCGCCTGACTGCCTTCACACTCGCTCTCGCCACCCTCCCCGCCTCGGCCCAGACCGCCGCGCCCGTCGAGCTGCGCATTCTCGCGATCAACGATTTCCACGGCAATCTGCGTCCGCCGCCGGGCGGCATCCGGATCGGGGATCCCGAGGACAAGAGCAAGAAGGTGATGGTCGCGGCCGGCGGCGCGGAGTACATGGCGACGCTGGTCAAACAGCTGCGCGAGGGGCACACAAACACGATCTTCGTTGCCGCCGGCGACCTGATCGGCGCGAGCCCATTCCTGTCGGCAATGTTTCACGACGAGCCCTCGGTCGAGGCGCTCTCGATGATGGGACTTGCGATCACCTCGGTCGGCAATCACGAGTTCGACGAGGGCAAGACCGAGCTCTTGCGGATGCAGAACGGCGGCTGTCATCCGGTCGACGGCTGCCAGGGGCCGCATCCCTTCACCGGCGCCAAATTCCATTATCTCGCGGCCTCGACCATCGAGACCGCGACCGGCAAAAGCGTGCTGCCACCCTACGAGATCAGGGAGTTCGAGGGCATCCCCGTCGCCTTCATCGGCCTCACCCTGAAAGAGACCGCGGGCATCGTCTCGCCCTCGGGCATTGCCGGGCTCGAATTCCGCGACGAGGCCGAGACGGTGAACGCGCTGGTGCCGCAGCTGAAGGCGCGTGGCGTCGAGGCGATCGTCGTGCTGATCCACCAGGGCGGTGAGCCCTCGGGCGACTACAATGAATGCCCTGCCATTACGGGGCCGATCGTCGACATCGTCAAGAAATTCGACCGCGCCGTCGACGTCGTCGTCAGCGGCCACACCCACCGCGCCTATGTCTGCGACATCGACGGGCGGCTCGTCACCAGCGGCGACAAATACGGCACGCTGGTCACCGCGATCGACCTCAAGCTCGATCCTGCAACCCGCGACATCGTCAGCGCCAAAGCCGAGAACGTCATCGTCGCCAATGCCTCGCTGGCGAAGGATCCCGAACAGACCGCCTTGATCGAAGCCTATGACAAGCTGTCAGCACCGATTGCGAATCGCCCGGCCGGATCGGTGACGCAGACGCTGTCGCGCGTGCCGAACGAGGCCGGCGAGAGCGCGCTCGGCGACGTCATCGCGGACGCGCAGCTCGCCGCGACGAAGGACGCCAAGGATGGCAGCGCTGTCATCGCGCTCACCAATCCCGGCGGCATCCGCACCGACATTGTCCCGAAGGAGAACGGCGCGGTCTCGTTCGGCGAACTGTTCGCGAGCCAGCCGTTCCGCAATCGCCTCGTTACGATGACGCTCACGGGCAGCCAGCTCAAGGATATGCTGGAGCAGCAATGGCTCGATCCGAAGCGCCCGCGGATTCTCCAGGTCTCGAACGGGTTCAGCTACACCTGGGATGCGACGAAACCGTTCGGCGAGCGAATCAGCCTTGAGAAGATGACGCTCAACGGCAAGCCGATCGAGCCTGGAAGCGGCTACCGCGTCACACTCAACGATTACCTCGCCGTCGGCGGCGACGGTTTTACGGCCGCCAAACAAGGCACAGCGCAGCAATATGGCGGCTACGACGCGGACGCGCTGTTCGCCTTCTTCAGGGCACACGGACCGATCGGTCCGCTGCCGCCCACCCGCATCCTGCGCGTGAATTGATCCGGATCAAACGGACTTGTCCGGAACCACCCTTTGCCATCCCCGCCCAAGCGCCTAGATTGCGTTTTGCATTTGCGTTTTGGCTTGGGATGCGCCAAGCGACGTCAAGAGCCCGTTCCCTGTGAGGCCGACCTGATGAGCACGCTTCTCCTCTCCCACAAGGCCTGCCTCGACCACGTCACGCCGCCGGGACACCCTGAAAGGCCCGACCGCCTGCGGGCGGTGGAGGAAGCGCTGTCGCAGGAGCGCTTCCAGTTCCTGGCGCGCGACCTGGCACCGGAAGGCGATCTCGATCTCGTGACGCTGTGCCACAACGAGCACTACGTCACCGAGCTGCGCCACATCGCGCCGACCAGCGGCCAAGTCTATATCGACGGCGACACCTCGATGTCACCAGGCACGTGGGAAGCGGTGATGCGCGGCGTCGGCGGCGCAGTGGCTGCGACCGAAGCGGTGATGAATGGCGAGCATCGCAACGCCTTCGTCGCGGTGCGCCCGCCCGGACATCACGCCGAGATCGGCAAGCCGATGGGCTTCTGCTTCTTCGACAATGCGGCGATCGCAGCGCGTCATGCGCAGCGCAAATACGGCATCCAGCGCGCCGCCATCGTCGATTTCGACGTGCATCACGGCAACGGCACGCAGGACATCTTCTGGTCCGATCAGACCGTGATGTACTGCTCGACGCATCAGATGCCGCTGTTTCCGGGTACCGGCGCGAAGGGCGAGCGCGGCGACCACGACACCATCGTCAATGCGCCGCTCGCTTCCGAAGACGGCGGACCAGAATTCCGCGCCGCGTTCGAGCAACTGATCCTGCCGCGCCTCGAAAAATTCAGCCCCGAGCTTCTCGTCATCTCCGCGGGCTTCGATGCGCATTACCGCGATCCGCTGGCCTCGCTGAATTTGCGCGCGGAGGACTACACCTGGGTCACGCGCAGGCTGATGGACCTTGCCGACAAGTCCGCAGGGGGCCGCATTGTTTCGGTGCTCGAGGGCGGCTATGACCTGCAAGGATTGAAAGAATCTGTTACGGCGCATGTCGGCGCCCTGATGGGCGCATGACGCACCCGCCACATTACGCCCGCAAAACTGCGCTTTTTCTCACGTGAAGCGGGCAATCGGAAACGGATATGGCCGAAAATACCCAAGTCGACGTCTCCAGGCTCACCTTCGAACGCGCCATCGAGGAGCTCGAAACCATCGTGAAGCGGCTCGAGGACGGCAAGGTGCCGCTCGAGGAATCCGTGACGATCTACGAGCGCGGCGAGGCGCTGAAGCGCCGCTGCGAGGAATTGCTGCGCCAAGCCGAGGCACGCGTCGACAAGATCACCACCGATGCTAGCGGCCATGCCACCGGCACCGCACCGCTCGACGTGCAGTAAGGCCCCCGTTTCAAGCCGCCCGCCTCAAGCATCGGCCATCTGCAGTTTTTCATGATCGCACGCCGCTGTTTGGGCTTACAGCCCTCGGCGGCCAGGCACTGACATCGAAAAGTTCCCCCGGCCAGGGCCTGTCGGGCTCGCGAATCGGGCCAAAACGGCCTTCCTCTCGCCCAAAATGCAGCGAGGAACCGGGCAAGACTGGAACCCATCCGCCGGCGCCAGGATTAACCAAGCTGGCCCGCGGGTTGCAGGTGCATACCCCTAAACGACCCTGCGGGTTGGCTTTGGCCCAAGCTTTGGTGTAAAGCTGCGCGGAGTGTGGCTTTTTGCAAGCCTTGCGTGGGCACAAATTACCGACGACAAGCGCTTCAAACTGCTAATGAAATTGGCTGGGACGGACGAAGCCGATCTAAGTGACAGGGATCACAGGGACTGAACCGGAGCGCACCTAAGCTCACCTAAGCTTGAAGACGGGGCCCTGCCCCATGCAGGTGGCTCCGACGGTTTAAGGACTCGCGCTGCGCCGATATTGTGCAAACCCATCGCGCACCGGAACGATCTTCCGGCGCTGACAAATTGGAAATCGCCGTGAACGCATACAGTAAAACGCCGCTTCTCGACACCATCCATACGCCGGATGACCTGCGCAAGCTCAAGATCGAGCAGGTTCGCCAGGTCGCCGACGAGCTGCGGCAAGAGACCATCGATGCCGTCTCGGTGACCGGCGGTCACTTCGGCGCCGGCCTCGGCGTGGTCGAGCTCACCACCGCGATCCATTATGTCTTCGACACGCCGCGCGACCGGCTGATCTGGGACGTCGGCCATCAGGCCTATCCGCACAAGATCCTCACCGGCCGGCGCGACCGCATCCGCACGCTGCGCACCGGCGGCGGCCTGTCCGGCTTCACCAAGCGCAGCGAGAGCGATTACGATCCGTTCGGCGCAGCGCATTCCTCGACCTCGATTTCCGCCGGCCTCGGCATGGCGGTCGCGCGCGACCTTTCCGGCGGCAAGAACAACGTTATCGCCGTCATCGGTGACGGCGCGATGTCAGCCGGCATGGCCTATGAAGCCATGAACAACGCAGGCGCCATGAACTCGCGCCTGATCGTGATCCTCAACGACAACGACATGTCGATCGCGCCGCCGGTCGGCGCCATGAGCGCCTATCTGTCGCGCCTCTACTCCGGCAAGACCTATCGCACGCTGCGCGATGCGGCCAAGCAGATCAACAAGCGCCTGCCCAAGATCATCGCCAACCGCGCCAACCGCGTCGAGGAATATTCGCGCGGCTTCATGATGGACGGCGGCACGCTGTTCGAGGAGCTCGGCTTCTATTACGTCGGCCCGATCGATGGTCATAACCTCGACCATCTGCTGCCCGTGCTGAAGAACGTGCGCGACATGGAGACCGGCCCGATCCTCGTCCACGTCGTGACACAGAAGGGCAAGGGCTACGGCCCGGCGGAGGCTTCCGCCGACAAGTACCACGCGGTCGTCAAGTTCGACGTCGCGACCGGCACCCAGGCCAAGGCCAAGCCGAATGCGCCGGCCTACCAGAACGTGTTCGGCCAGAGCCTCGTCAAGGAAGCGCAGAAGGACGACAAGATCGTCGCCATCACCGCGGCGATGCCGTCCGGCACCGGCGTCGACATCTTCAACAAGGCCTTCCCCGACCGCACCTTCGACGTCGGCATCGCCGAGCAGCACGCGGTGACGTTCGCCGCCGGTCTTGCGAGCGAAGGTTACAAGCCGTTCTGCGCAATCTACTCGACCTTCCTGCAGCGCGGCTACGACCAGATCGTGCATGACGTCGCGATCCAGAACCTGCCCGTCCGCTTCGCCATCGACCGCGCCGGCCTCGTCGGCGCCGACGGCGCGACGCATGCCGGCTCGTTCGACAACGCCTATCTCGGCTGCCTGCCGAACATGGTGATCATGGCCGCGGCCGACGAAGCCGAGCTCGTGCACATGGTGGCGACCCAGGTCGCGATCGACGACCGTCCGAGCTCGCTGCGCTATCCGCGCGGCGAGGGCCGTGGCATCGAGATGCCCGAAGTCGGCGTTCCGCTCGAGGTCGGCAAGGGCCGCATGATTCGCCAGGGCAGCAAGATCGCCTTGCTCTCCTTCGGTACGCGCCTCGCCGAATGCGAGAAGGCGGCCGACGAGCTCGCCGCCCACGGCCTCTCCACCTCGATCGCCGATGCGCGCTTTATGAAGCCGCTCGACACCGAGCTGGTTCTCAAGCTCGCCCGCGACCACGAGATCCTGATCACGATCGAGGAAGGCTCGGTCGGCGGCTTCGGCTCGCATGTCGCGCAGTACCTGACCGATCAGGGCGCGCTCGACGGCGGCATGGTCAAGTTCCGCTCGATGGTGCTGCCCGACGTGTTCCAGGACCACGACACGCCGGCCGCAATGTACGGCCGTGCCGGTCTCGACGCCAAGGGCATCGTCGCCAAGGTGTTCGAGGCGCTGGGCAAGGACGTCAAGACCGAGACGGTCAAGCTCGCCTGAGGCTGATTCACCTCTCCCGCGTGCGGGAGAGGTCGACGCGAAGCGCTTGAGTATCGTCGCGAGACACCCCACCCCTCCCCCGCAAGCGGGAGAGGGAGTAGAGCGTGCGCTGCGGCTCACATCGATCCAAACTTTTCCGGCTTTGGCGCCATGAAAATCTATCTGGCAGGCCCCGACGTGTTCCTGCCGGATGCGGTTGAGATCGGCCGGCAAAAGGCTGCGATCTGCGCGGCGCACGGGCTCACCGGCGTCTATCCCCTCGACAACGCCATCGATCTCACCTCGCCCGACGCCTCGCGGCAGATCTTTTGCGGCAACGAGGCGATGATGGACGAAGCCGATGCTATCATCGCCAACCTCACCCCGTTCCGCGGTGCCGGCGCCGACCCCGGCACCGTCTACGAGCTCGGCTACATGGCCGGCCGCCGCAAGTTTTGCCTGGCCTATTCCAACGACGGCGCCGTCTATGCCGACCGCGTCGGCCGCTTCATGGACGTGACCTCCGAGGACGGACGGCTGGTCGATGCACAGGGGCTGACGGTCGAGGATTTTGGCCTCGTCGACAACCTCATGATGATCCATGCGCTGGAGCTGCACGGCTGCCCGCTGGTGACGCCGGCGCAGATGCCGATTGACGTCTGGCACGATCTGGCCGCGTTCGAGACTTGCGTCCGGATCGCGGCCGCGCGATTGATCGCTACATAGACGCTTCGACGCTTCAGTCGCCTCCGGAGATCCGATGTCCCCTGCCCGCAAGCGTGCGGATGTTCTGCTGGTCGAGCGCGGCCTGTTCGAGAGCCGGGCGCGGGCGCGCGCGGCGATCGAGGCCGGGCTCGTCACCGCCGACGACAAGCAGGTCGCCAAACCCTCGGAGACGATCGCCGAGGACGCGGTGATCGTGGCCGAGCCTGCGCATCCCTATGTGTCGCGCGGCGGCGTCAAGCTCGCCGGCGCGCTGGAGCGCTACCCCATCGAGATCGAGGACCATGTCTGCCTCGATGTCGGCGCCTCCACCGGCGGTTTCACCGAGGTGCTGCTGGCGAACGGCGCCAGCCTGGTGTTCGCCATCGATGTCGGCACCAGCCAGCTGCATCCCTCGCTGCGCAACCATCCCAAGATCGTGTCGATGGAGGAGACCGACATCCGCAGCTACGACGGCAAACGGTTGCCGGCGCGGCCCGACGTCGTCGTCATCGATGTCAGCTTCATCTCGCTCAAGACGGTGCTGCCCGTGGCGCTGTCACTGGCAGCGGCGCCGATGAGCCTGCTGGCGCTGATCAAGCCGCAGTTCGAGGCGGAGCGGAAGCACAACAAGAAGGGCATCATCCGCGACGCCGCCGTGCATCGGGAGATCTGCGACGACATCGCGGCCTTCGCCGCTTCGCTCGGCTGCACCGACATCGAGGTGTTCCCCTCCCCGATCACGGGCGGTGACGGCAATATCGAATTCTTCCTGGGCGCGCGCCGTGGTTGAGCGCGTGAGGATCGATCACGTCGGCCATCGCGGCGACGGCGTCTCGCTCGCTGCGGGCGATGCCGTCTATGTGCCCTACGCGCTTGGCGGCGAGACCGTCGAGGTCGACCACGTCGCCGGCAACCATCCCGACCGCCGCAAGCTACTCGCGGTCGATGTCGCCAGCCCCGATCGCATCGCGCCGTTCTGTCCGCATTTCGGCGTCTGCGGCGGCTGCGCCATCCAGCACTGGGCGCCCGCGCCGTACCACGCCTGGAAGCGCGGTATCGTGGTCGAGACGCTGGCCCAGGCCGGCATCGATTGCGAGGTGGCTCCGCTGGTCGATGCCCATGGCGCGGGGCGCCGGCGCGTCACGCTGCACGGCCGGTTCGGCACGCATGACGTCCTCAAGGTCGGCTTCTCGGCGGCGAGCTCGCACGACGTCATCCCGATCCATCGCTGCCCGATCCTCGATCCCGGGCTCGAGGGCGCGCTCGATGCCGCCTGGGCGCTTGCCGAATCCCTGACGTCCAGAATGTCGGTGACGAAGCCGCTGGACATCCAGGTCACCGCGACCGCCAACGGCCTCGATGTCGACGTGCGCGGCTCCGGCCCGCTGGCGACGGCGCTGGTCACGGCGCTCTCGCGCGTCGCCGAGCAGCATCGGCTGGCGCGGCTGACGCGGCACGGCGAGCTGGTGCTGCAACGCCTGCCGCCGACGGTGCGAATGGGCCGCGCCGAGGTGACGCTGCCGCCGGGCTCGTTCCTGCAGGCAACGATCGCGGGAGAGGAGACGCTGGCGTCGCTCGTCGCCGAGCGTGTCGGCAAGGCCAAGGAGGTTCTCGACCTCTTCTGCGGCGTCGGCCCGTTTGCCTTGAGGCTCGCCGAAAAGGCACGCGTCACCGCCTATGACAACGACGCCGGCGCCGTCGCCGCACTCGTGAAGGCTGCGCGCACACCAGGGCTGAAGCCAATCAAGGCCGAACCGCGCGACCTGTTCCGCCGCCCGCTGGTGCCGCCGGAGCTGCGCGACTTCGACGCCGTTGTGTTCGATCCCCCGCGCCAGGGCGCGCAGGCGCAGGCGCTGAAGCTCGCTGCGAGCAAGGTCCCCGTCGTGATCGCGGTGTCCTGCAACGCCGCAACCTTCGCCCGCGACGCGCGGCTCCTCATCGACGGCGGCTACAGGATCGAGACCGTGGTCCCGGTCGACCAGTTCCGTCACACGCCGCATGTGGAATTGGTGGCGCGGTTCGCGCGCTGAGGCAGCTCCTGCCGTTCACCGTCCGATTGCTTCCAGACTGCTATGCCGACGGCTCGAATTGCGGCTGCCATCGCAGCAGGTAGGACTGCAGCGAGCGCACCGCGATCGCCAGCAGGGTTCCGACGAACATCATGACGAAGATGGCGACCATCATCTCGCTGGCATTGGCGCGCGCCTCGGCTTCGATGATGAGCTTGCCGAGCCCGCGCTCGGCGCCGATGAACTCGCCGACTATGACGCCGATCAGCGCGAAAGACACCGCCGGCAACAGCGACGCGAACACCCAGGCCAGTGCGGAAGGGATCACGACCGTGCGCAGCACGATGAATTCGCTGGCGCCGAGCAGACGGGCAGCGGCGATCTGGTCGCGGTCGACCGCACGCGTTCCCTCGAAGGTGTTGAAGAACACCACGAAGAACACGACGAGCCAGGCCGTGGCGATCTTGGAGAGATCGCCGAGGCCGAAGATCAGGATGACAAGCGGCACCAGCGCGATGCGCGGTATCGAGTTCAGCGCCACGACATAGGGCCCGAACACGCGGGCCAGGAAGTCCGAACGGCCGAGGACCAGGCCGGCCGCGATTCCGCTCGCGGACCCGAAAAGAAACCCCCACCAGGTGTTCTTCAGCGTGACGAGCGTGGCGAGCCACAGATTGTTGTCGTTGCCGTTGATGCAGGCGGCGAAGCCGGCGGGATCGGCAAAGCAGCCAAGCCGCAGGAAGCTCTGCCAGATCAACGACGGCTTGGCGACGAAATACGGATCGAGGATTTTCGGCACATAGGCCTTCGGCAACAGCGCCTTGCTCCATTCAAAGCCCCACTGCCAGACGACGAGAACCACCACGAGAATGGCCACTTGCCAGAACAGGACGGCGCTACGGCTGTTGGACATGATCATTTGGCCCTGGTGCGGCGGAATTCTTCGCCGAGGGAATGCCAGATGTGCGAGTAGAGGCGGCCGAATTCGGCGGTCTCGCGCACGTCCACGGGATCGCGCGGCCGCGGAATGGCGACGTCGAAATCTTCCTTGAGCCTCCCGGGCCGGGCCGAGAGCAGGATGATGCGGCTCGCCAGCGTCAAGGCCTCGCCGAGATCGTGGGTCACGAACAGCACGGTCTGCCGCTCGCGTTCCCAGATCTCCAGCAGCGTCTTGTGCATCTCGAGCTTGGTGTGGGTGTCGAGCGCGCCGAACGGCTCGTCCATCAGCAGGATCTCGGGCTCCATGATCAGCGTGCGCATCAAGGCGACGCGCTGGCGCATGCCGCCGGACAGCGTGCTGGGGAAGCTCTGTGCAAAGCCGGAGAGCCCGGCCTTCTCGACGGCCGAAGCGACGCGCCCGGCGCGCTCGGTCTTTCGCAGCCCCGCGATCTCCAGCCCATAGCCGATGTTCTGCTCCACAGTTCGCCAGGGAAACAGCGTGTCGCGCTGGAAGACATAGCCGACCCTGGGGTTGACCTTGCCGGTCTCGACCGTGTCCTCATCGATCAGGATGCGTCCGCCGGAGCGCGGCAATAGCCCCGCGACCATGTTGAGAATGGTGCTCTTGCCGCAGCCGGATGGACCGAGCAGCGCGACGAACTCGCCCTGCTTGACCTCGAAGGAAACGTCATCGACCGCCACGAACTCGCGGCCGGACGCGTTGAAGCGCTTGGCGAGACCTCGCACCGCGATGCGGGTTCGCTCCTCCACCTCGTCTCGCGCGAGCGCGAATCCCGAGCCTGGCGCGGCGATCATTTGTATTTCGCCCTCGCCGCCTGGAGGAAGCTCATGTCGACGACATCCTCGTATTTCGTCTCGGGAATATCCGTTCCCTTGCGGTACCAGGGCTTGGCACCGCGTTCGAATGAGGACTTGTCGATGACGCCGTCATAGGCCCAGGTCAACTTGTCGAAGCCGAGCTCGGCGCTGACCGCATCGGGGGCGATGCCCGAGAAATATTTCGGCGTGACCAGTGCCTGCACGTCCGCGAGCGGCGTCGCCTTCACGAAGGCCATCGCGCGGTGGATCGCGTTCACATAGGCCTGCACCATCGCCTTGTCCTGCTCGACCGTGTCCTGGAGCGTGTAGATCACCAGCACGGGCAGCGTCCCGCCGAAATCCTTCTCGAATACGCCGGGCTTGGAGGTGTCGTAGATCGTCCTGCCAAAGCCCTTCTTCTCGACCTCGACGATCCAGCTTGGCGGCGCCATGATGGCGTCGAACTGCTTGGTCTGCAGTGACGGAAACATCGTGTTGGGTCCGCCGCCGGCGACCCAGTTCACCCTGTCGCCGAGCCCGCGCGTTTCGAACACATAGGTGCCGAACACCCAGGTGCCCGACCCGATCGCGGTGGCAGCTACGATCGGCTTGGCGCCATCAGGCCGCTTGTACTCGGCGAGCTTCTCGACTGAATTGATACCGCCGTCGTAAAGGTCCTGCCGGACCACGATGTTGGCGTAGGAGCACACCATCTCGGTCGCGAGCAGGATCTTGCAGGGCTTGCCGCGCGCACTGAGCTGGAGCGGATGGCTGGCATCGCCATGCGCGAACAGGGCTTGTCCCGCCGCCAGCGTCTGACGGCCGAACGTGCCGGCGTTTCCGGTGACGAGCTTGGAGTCGAGACCTTCGTCCCTGAAGTAACCCTTCAGCTCGGCAATCATGCCGATGGCGTAGACCGGCGACACCGGCCCGAAGGCGAGCGATACCTGCCTGGTCTCGGCGCGGGGCTGCCCGGGCAGCATCGATGCGCCGGCCAATGTGGAGCCCGCGATCAGCGCCTGACGCCTGGTGACGTTCATCTGCTCCTCCCTTGATTCATGCTTGATCGATCCGGTCGTCAGGACGGCCCAGGCGCGATCCGGATGGTTCCTGCCTTTCGCAGCGCTTCGATTTCGCTCGACGAAACGCCGATCTCACCCAGGATCTCGCGCGTCTGCTCGCCGATCTGCGGCGGATCGTAGCGGTTGGGCAGGCGGCGGCCGTCCATGGAGATCGGCAACAGCGGCGTTTTTGCTTCGCCACCGTCAGGCAGGTGAATGTTGGTCAGCCCGCCCGACTGGTTCAGATGCGGGTCGTCGAAGAGATCGCCGGGCTTGTTCACCGGCGCGTAGGGCAGATCGAGCTGCTCGAGGCGCGCCGCGAGATCGGCCTTGTCCCATTGCTTGAAGATCTTCGCGATCTCCGGGATCAGCCAGCCGCGATGGTCGACACGGTCGTTGCTCGTCGCAAAGCGCGGATCGGCAAGCCAGGATTCGCGATCGAAGGCGCGGCAGAACGCCTCCCACTGCTCTTCACCGACGATGGTGACGAACAGTTTCGAGCCGTCCCTGGTGTCGAAGAGATCGTAGACAGGCCAGGGGCTGTCCTTGATCGAATAGGGGATCGAGGGCTGGCCGCTGACCACCTCGCACATCATGGCCTGCGCCATCAGGAACACGTTGTTCTCGTAGAGCGCGCTCTGGATGTAGCGACCGCGGCCGGTGCGCTGCCGCTCGGCCAGCGCAGCCTGGATCGCAATCACGCCGAACATGCCACCCATGATGTCGTTGACCGAGGCGCCGGCGCGCATCGGCCGGTCCGGCAGGCCGGTCATGTAGGCAAGGCCGCCCATCATCTGCACGACCTCGTCGAGCGCGAGGCGATTCTCGTACGGGCCGGGCAAATAGCCCTTGAGCGAGCAGTAGATCAGGCGTGGCGCGAAAGCGGCAACCGACTCGTAGTCGAGACCGATCCGCTTCAGCAGGCCGGGTCGGAAATTCTCGATCAGGACGTCGCTGCTCTCGATCAGCCGCCGCGCGACGTTCTGGCCTTCCGCGGTCGACGTATCCAGCGCGATGCTGCGCTTGTTGCGGCTGTAGGTGGCGAAGAAACCGGCAGCCGGTCCCTTGAAATAGCGGGTGCGGTCGCCCTTGGGCGGCTCGACCTTGATCACGTCGGCGCCGAGATCGGCGAGGATCAAGCCGCAGCTCGGCCCCATCACCATCTGGCTGAACTCGATGACCCGAAGGCCGGCCAGCGGACGGAGCTCCGTTGCCGCCTCGGGCGCCGCCGCCGTCATGCCGCCCTCCGTAGCACCTTGGGAATGCCGGCCTCGTGCAGGTGCCCGGTCAGATGTTGTGCCGGGATATGGCGGGCCAGAATCTCGCGCGTTTGCATCAGGCGATCGAGGTCGATGCCGGTGGAAAGTCCCATGCGCTCCAGCATGAACACGAGATCCTCGGTGACGATGTTGCCGCGGGCACCCGGCGCGAACGGACAGCCGCCAAGTCCTGATACCGCGGCGTCGAAACGCCGGATCCCGGCGTCGAGGCCGGCGACGGCATTGGCGAGGCCCGCACCGAGCGTGTCGTGCAGATGCAGCCGCAGCGTCATCTGCGATCCGACTTCGCGCCTGACGGCTTCGACGATCTGCCTGATCAGTTTCGGGGTGGCATAGCCGACGGTGTCGGCGAGCCCGATCTCGTCGGCACCGGCCTCGGCAAAGGCGCGCGCGACCCGGCACACCGCCGCTTCGCTCACCTCGCCTTCCAGCGAGCAGCCGAAGGAGGTGGCGATCGCGCCCATCAGGTGCGGCCGCCGGTCCGCCGGACCGGCGTCGATCGCGGCGCGGACCGCGCGAAACCCGTCGAGCTGCTCTTCGATCGAGCGGCGCACATTGGCGCGGTTGTGCGTCTCGCTGGCGGAGATGACGAAGTAGATGGCGTCGACGCCGGCGGCGATGGCGCGCTCGGCGCCCTTCACGTTCGGCACAAGTGCACCGATGGTCGCGGTCTTGTGCGCCAGCGCGTGCGCCATCACCGCATCGACATCGGCGAATTGCGGCACGACCTTCGGCGGCACGAAGGATCCCGCGTCGATCTCGCGCATGCCGGCGGCGGCGATCGTATCGATCAGCGCGCATTTGGCTTCGGTGGGAACGAACACGTCCAGGTTTTGCAGCCCATCGCGGGGGCCGACCTCGCAAATCAGGACATCCGGCGCATGCGCCATCAGGCTCTCCCTGGCTCGATTGTATATTATTGCGTAAAAGAACAATCCGTGGGACAGTCTGTCAAGCTCAAAATCTGCGTGCACTGCAATGACCGCTTCCGACAATTCTCGACCGCCCGCTTCGAGCAAAGGCGGTTCCGAGCGCGCCGAGCACCTCGCCGGGCTGATCATGGCGCTCGCCCGACGCGAAGGCATGAAGGCTGGCGATCGCTTGATCGAACAACGGCTTGCCGATGCGCTCGATCTTTCACGCGCGCCGATCCGGCTCGGCCTCAAGGCTCTGGAAGCGGCAGGGCTCGCACGCGGCGAGCCGCATCGCGGGTTCGTGCTGGCCAAGCATCCGACCAGTGGCGCCGCCCAGCCAGCCCTCGCGGCAGTCAGGCGCAGCGAGCAGGTCTATACGTCCATCGCAGGCGACGTGCTCGCAAGCCGGCTGCCGGCTGACGTCACCGAGGCGGAGCTGATGCGCCGCTATGGCCTCAGCCGGGCCGAGCTGCAGCGGCTGCTTGACAGGATCGCTGCCGAGGGCTGGATTGCGCGCCTGCCGGGTTATGGCTGGCGCTTCGCAGAGACGGTCTCGAACCCCGAAGCTCACGCCAAGGCCATGGCGTTTCGCGCGGTGATCGAGCCCGCGGCGATCGCACAGCCCGGCTTTGCGCTGCCGCAGGAGGTGATTGCACGCTTGCGCGAGCGCCAGTTGCGCGTGTTCGAAGGCGAGCTCGAGAAGATGACGATCGGCGAGGTCTTTCTTTCCGGTTGCGAATTCCATGAGGAGATCATTCGCGGCGCCGGCAATCCCTTCTTTCTTGAATCGCTCAAGCGCGTGAATTCGATCAGGCGCCTGTTCGCCTATCGCAGCTTCGCCGACCGCGACGGCATGCGGCGGCACGTGCGCGAGCATCTGCGCCTGCTCGAGGTTCTGGAAACGCGGCGTTATGCCGAAGCGGCAGAGCTGATGGCGAAGCACCTGCAACGCCCGCTGGTGGCGGGCTTATCGTAAGCCAACGTGGCTGCCGTCAAGCGGGCGGCGAAAGCAACGCGTGACCGCTCAACGACGCAAGCCGCCCAACGCCGGCGACTCGCCGGGCAGCATTGACGAATTGATGTCGCTGTCCATGCGTCCCGATTGCTGCTGGATGAAACCGGCGCCGAACGACAGGCTGAGGTTGGAGGTCGGCTTGAACTCGACACCCGCGAACGCGCCGTAGCCGGGCGAGGCGCCGGAGGAGAGCGGGGCGAGCGAGCTGCCGATGCCGCCATTGTATTTCAGCGTGTCGAACCCGGCAAAGAACGTGACGGGCATGCCGCCTGCGGTCTTGTAGTTGTAACCGAACTGCGTGCCATCGTAGGAGAGCGCGCTGAAATTGCCGGCCAGCGCAGGCTGACTGAGTCCGCTCAGGCCTAGATTGCCGCGTTCGCTTCCGACGAAGAAACCGGGACGAAAATCATAGCCCGCGTTGGCATCGCCACCCTTGAAGCTCGGAAAATTGCCGTAGCCACCGGAGCCCTGGCCGGCGCTGCCGCCAAAGCCGAAAGGCCCGCCCGGGATCCAATATTGCAGGGGCGCGACTTGCGCATGAGCCGGCGCTCCGCCGAGGCAGACCACCGCGAAGAGAGTTGCGAGACCGCAGGAACGTGCAAGGCTGGACATTCAGGTAACCGTCAAAAAGAGCGGAAACTATATGCCGGGGATCACACGAATACCAGTGACTGGTCGCGCCATCGAGTTCCAGAATTACGTTACCCTGACGTGTTGAACCTCCCGCGCGCCGGACTGACCCACATAGAGGACGCGCAACGCGAGCCGTCGCTTCGATCGTGATCGGCCGGTACGGTCCGGCACCGCACAATTGCACAGATCTTTGAAAATGCCTGACATTGCATGGAGGCTGTCATGGAGGTCAATTCCGACAGGTTGAATGCCTTTATGGGCAAGATGATCACCGAGGTCGGGGCCGCGATGAACGCATCGCTGGTCCTGCTGGGCGACAAGCTCGGCCTCTACCGCGCCCTCGCCGCCAAGGGACCCATGAGCTCCGCCGAGCTCGCAAGCGCCACCGGAACGAACGAACGCTACGTCCGCGAGTGGCTGGCGAGCCAGGCGGCTTCTGGTTACGTCGAATACGATTCCGCTTCCGGCAAGTTCTCGATGCTGCCGGAACAGGCGATGGCGCTTGCCGATGATGACAGCCCGGTCTTCCTCGGCGCGGTCGGCAATGTCATTGCCGCGGCGTTCCTCGATGAGCCGAAAATTACGGACGCATTCAAGTCCGGCAAGGGCGTCGGCTGGAATCGTCGCAGCGAGTGCCTGTTCTGCGGCACCGCCCGGTTCTTCCGCACCGGCTACATGCATCATCTGGTGCAGGAGTGGCTGCCCGCGCTCGAAGGCGTCGTGGACAAGCTGAAGCGCGGTGCCAAGGTCGCCGATGTCGGCTGCGGGCACGGCGTCTCGACACGGCTGATGGCGGAGGCCTTCCCGAACTCCCGCTTCTACGGCTTCGACTATCACGAGGGCTCGATCGAGGCGGCACGAAAGGCGGCCACTGAGGCAAAGCTGGGCGATCGTGTCAGCTTCGCGGTTCACTCGGCGAAGACCTATCCTGCCGAGGGCTACGATCTCGTTTGCTTCTTCGATTGCCTGCACGACATGGGCGATCCCGTCGGCGCCATCAGTCACGTGCGCGAGACCATGGCCAAGGACGGCACCTGCATGCTGGTCGAGCCGTTCGCAGGCGACCGCCTCGAAGACAATCTCAACCCGGTCGGGCGGGTCTACTACGCGGCGTCCACCATGATCTGCACGCCGGCCTCGCTCGATCAGGAGGTGGGCCTCGCGCTGGGCGCGCAAGCCGGCGAGGCAAGGCTGCGCAAGGTCGCCAGCGAAGGCGGCCTGTCGCGCTTCCGCCGCGCCGCCGAAACACCCTTCAACCTGATCCTGGAGGCCCGGATCTGATCCAACGGCGGACGTGCGCGGCCGGCGATGTCAGGCCGCGTCGTCCGTTCCCACACCGAACGTGAGCTGATTGCCGTCGGCATCGACGACGTCGAAATCGCGCATGCGATAGTCGCGGTCCTCCGGACGGTTCAGCAGCCTGGCGCCACGTCGCGATAGTTCGGCATAGATCTGATCGACGTCGCTGACGAAGATGCAGATGCCGCCGTGCCCGGGCAACCGCTTCGTTACCGCCGCCGCAAGCAGATGCAGGCCGACCTCGTCGCGGCAGAGGCAGGCGTAGGACGGAGGCTGACCGTATTCGAAGGTGACCTCGAAGCCGAGCACGTCGCGGTAATAAGCGAGGCTGGCTGTGATGTCGGACACGACGAAGACGGTGGCGGAGCCGGCCATCATCGGGTGTTCGTCGGTCATTGGTCCCTCCCTCCGGCAAGATCCGGCAAGCAATCTCCTGCATGCAGTCTAGCATGCGCGCTGGAGGTCTTGCACGGCCCAAGCCGCACCGTAAGCTGTCGCCGAACAAGGCGGAAGCGCCGAACGACAGCGTCCCGCCACTGCCGCCGCCCGACGCGAAATAACCGCGCCACCATCGCGATCGATGCCGCACGTTTCCCGAAAGCATGGAGAACCCGGTGACATCTGACAATCCAGTCGCCTACGAACGCGCAGGCAACATCGCCCGCATCACGCTGCGCCGCCCGCCCGTCAATGCACTGAGCCTCGAGGTCATCGGTGCGGTGGTCGCGGCCCTGCGTCGCGCAGCGAACGATCCGGAGGCGCGCGTTGTCGTGCTGGCGAGCGCGATCGCCAAGCGCTTTTCGGCCGGCCTCGACCTCGACATCCTGCTGGGCAAATCCGGCGCCGAGATCCGCGAATTCCTCCAGGCGCTCTATATCGACCTTTACGACGCCCAGTATGGGCTCGGAAAGCCGTCGATCGCCGCGGTCGGAGGCGCAGCGCGCGGCGGCGGCATGACCATGGCGGTGTCCTGCGACGTGGTGCTGGCGGCCGAGAGCGCGACGTTCGGCTATCCCGAGATCGACGTCGGCGTCATTCCCGCGATCCACTACGCACACCTGCCGCGCATCGTCGGACGTCATCGCGCGTTCGAGCTGCTGTTCACCGGCCGCGTCTTCACCGCCGCGGAGGCGCGCGAGCTCGGCGTGGTGAACCGCGTCGTCGACGATGCCGGGCTCGACGCCGAGGTGCTGAAGCTCGCGGCGCAATTCGCCGGCAAGTCGGCCGCCGTGCTGCGGATGGGCCGCGCCGCCTTCATGCGCCAGATCGATCTCGACTACCGACGCAGCATCGCAAGTGCAGTGGACGATTTCTGCAATGTCGCGACGTCGGACGAAGCGCAGGAGGGTTTGAGGGCGTTCGTGGAGAAGCGGGCGCCGAAATGGTGAGGGGGGCCGCAGGCCGCCCGGGGCGGCTGAGGTTCAGGCCGTCTTGTCCACCGAGGATGACGAATCCGCAGGCGGATATTTCGTCACCGGCACAGTGAAGGATTTGGAGCCGACCTGGTAGATGATCTTGCCGCTTTGTCCGTCGTCGGTCGAGATCTGCGACTGCCCGAACATGATGACGTTCCTGTAGACGTAGCCGGTGCCCTGGCGGGTGATACCGTCGGTGGTGACGCTGACCGTCGCCTCCTTGCCGTTGATGGCCAGCACGCGAAAGCTCGCGCTCTTGCCGATGTCGGCAGAATAGCCGCCCCAGCTTCCCATGAGGATGCTGTCGGAACCCGGCGCCGCCTGTTTCTGCAAAGTCGCGCTCTGCTTGCCAACGCCCGAGGAGAACAGGAGCACCAGGTTCTTGCCATCCTTGGTGCCGACCGTGACGTTGCCGTAGCTTATGGTCGCACCATTGACCTCGCCGATACCGCGCTCGGTGTACCCATTATGGGTGTACTCGATCTGGGCCCTGGCCCCGCGGATGTTCACGACCTTGAAGCCGACGGCCTGGTTGTTGCCTGCCCAATTGCCCTTCCAGTCACCCACCAGACTGCTCTGGTGATACACCCGCTCGTTGGCGGGCGAAATCTGGCTGGTGCTCGATGTGACGATGGCCATTGGATTGCTCGGCGGATTTGTCTGACAGACCCGCTTCTGTTCGCGCGCCGGACGGCGAAGTCAGAACTTTATCCGGAAACAACGGGAAGCAGGCCGATTAGGGCCACGCAGCAGTTAACGCGTGGTTAAATTCGACCGCGGGCGGGACAGGGCAAAAGGTCTCATTCGGGGTGGTGCGGATCAGCGCCCCCAGCGGTCCGACCAGATCTTCTCACCGATCAAGCAGCTGACCCGCGGCTCCTTGTCGGCAACGCGCCTCACGGGGCGCTCCGGCACGCGGCCCGCGACCTCCATCAGGAGCTTGGTACGGATCGCCTCCTTGAACTTGTCGCGATCCTTGATCGTGATGACGAAGGAGCCGGGACCGCCGATGACGCAGTCCTCGTAGTAGTAATCGAGATTATCGATATCCATGGTCGAATAGGACGGCTCCTTGACCATGATCGGCAGGCCGTTGATGACGATGCCCTTCTCGAGCGCGGCGTCGCGCGCCGCCGTCACCGGGCCGCCATTGTTGTTCGGACCGTCACCGGAAATGTCGATCACGCGGCGCAAGCCGCGATAGGGATCCTCGTCGAACAACGGCATCGCGAACGTGATCGCCCCGGAGATCGAGGTGCGCGAGGCGCGCCGGATCGGCGTCTTCAATATCTCGGCGGCGACCGCATCCGCCGTCTCCGGTCCGTCGACCAGCCGCCACGGGATGATGATCTTCTGATCGCTGGAAGCGGCCCATTCGAAGTAAGTCACCGCGATCCGGCCATTCGGCCCGAGCTTCAGCGCCTGGAGGAATTCCTTCGACTGGATCGCCTGCGCATAGCCTTCGCGCTGGATTGCGAGCTCGTCCATGTCCATGGAGTAGGAGACGTCGACCGCGAGGATCAGCTCGACATCGACCGTCTGCGCGTCCCGGTCGGCCGCTAGCCGCTGTGGCGGACTCTTGCTCGGCTCAAATTTGGGCCCTGGTGCCGCGATGCCCGCGATATCCCCTCCGGCGAGTACGCCGGCCACCAGCACAGCCCCGATCGAGAACAGCATGCGCATCGCAGTCTCCCGTCGTATGACGCGATGGTGACATGCAATCGCCTTGCCGCAAAGTCCGAAGATCGCTTGCGCTTCACATTCCGGTTAGGAATTCGCGAGTTGGGAATGCGCACGTCACGCAAAGCTGCCGCCGTGTTGCCGCGCTTGCGCCATGGAGACACGCGCGATCGCTCACGCCATCATTCCGGGGCGTCCCGCAGCATCGAGCTGAGGACGGACCTTCCCCGCCCACTTGTCCGGTGCGATTTCCATGCTAGGCTGGATATACAGATGGGGATGGAGTCCCCCGACAACCGCCCGTCGGCCTGTAACCGTAGTGGGCTGATGACTCCTGCTCGAGGAGGGGCAATCTCAAAGCCTCGACCTTTGGCGGGAGCATGGACAAACCCGCCGATGGCGGGTTTTTTGTTGCCTGAAGGCGAAGGTCAGGGCGTGACGACGACGACACCGAATGCTGCGCGTGCGGGGCTGCCCAGGGGGATCTGGGTGCTCGGCTTCGTCTCGATGCTGATGGATGTCTCCTCCGAGATGATCCACGCGCTGCTGCCGGTCTATCTCGTCACCGTGCTCGGGGCCTCCACGCTCACGGTCGGCTTCATCGAGGGCATCGCCGAAGCGACCGCCTCGATCACAAAGATCTTCTCCGGCGCATTGTCCGACTGGCTCGGCCGGCGCAAGCTCCTCGCGGCGCTCGGCTACGGGCTGGCCGCGCTGACAAAACCGCTGTTCCCGCTTGCCCCCAGCGTTGGTTGGCTGATCGCCGCGCGCTTCATCGACCGCGTCGGCAAGGGTATTCGCGGCGCACCGCGCGATGCGCTGATCGCCGATGTCGCACCTGCGGGTTTGCGCGGCGCGAGCTTCGGCCTGCGGCAGTCGCTCGACACCATCGGCGCATTCGTCGGACCGCTCGTGGCGATCGGCCTGATGTGGTGGACGGCGGATAATTTTGCCCTTGTCTTCTGGGTGGCGGTGCTGCCGGCCTTCCTGTCTTTCGGTCTGATCGCATTCGCTGTGAGCGAGCCGGAGCCGGACCCAAGCCGGGAGCCAGCGAAGAATCCGCTGAACACCGCCGCCATACGGCAGCTCGGATCCGCATACTGGCGCGTCGTCGCGGTCGGCGTGGTGTTCACGCTCGCCCGCTTCAGCGAGGCCTTTTTGATCCTGCGCGCGCAGAACATCGGTCTCTCTGCGATGTGGGTGCCGGCGGTGCTGGTGCTGATGAACGTGGCCTATGCCCTGTCGGCCTATCCGGCCGGCGTGCTGTCGGACCGGATCAACCGGACCGGCCTGCTCGCGCTCGGCCTCGTCTTCCTCGCGGCCGCCGACCTCGCGCTCGCGCTGCTGCCTAGCCTCGCAGGCCTCGCGCTCGGCGTCGTGCTGTGGGGGCTGCACATGGGATTGACCCAAGGCCTGCTGTTGGCCCTCGTCGCCGACGCCGCGCCGCCGAGCCTGCGCGGCACCGCATTCGGCTATTTCAACCTGTTCACGGGACTGGCCTTGCTGGCCGCAAGCGTGATCGCCGGCGCGCTGTGGGATGCCTATGGTCCGGCGGGCACGTTTTTGGCCGGGCTCGGCTTCGCGCTGGTTGCGCTCGCAGGGCTGCTCGCCGTCGGCAATGGTCTGGCAGCGGAAGACAAATGATGATGGAGGGCGTTCGTCGTGTTGAGCGGAGTGATCGCAATCGTGGTCGGCAGCGTTCTTGGCGGCTGCGCGCGCTATTTCGTCTCGGGCGCGATCGCGCGGCGGCTGGGCGAGACCTTTCCCTGGGGCACCATGACCATCAACGTCACCGGCGCCTTCGTGATCGGCATTTTCGGCGCGCTGGCAACCCATCCCGGCTCGGTGTTCGCCTCCCCCAATCCCTGGCTGTTCGCGGTGACCGGGTTCCTCGGCTGCTACACCACGGTGTCCTCGTTCAGCCTGCAGACACTGACGCTCGCCCGCAACGGCGAGCCACTGCACGCGCTCGGCAATGTCGTGTTCTCGGTCGGGCTTTGCCTTGCCGCCGTCAGTCTCGGCTTTGTCCTCGCTGACGGTCTCGGAGGCTAGAAGCCGATGGCCGTTCCCTCCTCCATCGACCGCTGGCGCAGCGCGATGCTCTATGCCTGGGTCTCCTTCGGCAGCGTCCTTGGCGGCCTCGCGCGCTATTTCGTCTCCCTCGTGCTCGACACCGGCCCGGGCTTCCCCGTCGCGACGCTGTTCATCAATGCCACGGGATCGCTGATCATCGGCTTCTACGCGACGCTGACCGGCCCCGACGGCCGCGTGCTGGCGCGGCCCGAGCACCGGCAATTCGTCATGACCGGATTTTGCGGCGGCTACACCACCTTCTCGGCCTTCAGCCTGGAGACCTTCCGCCTGTTCCACGGCGGCATGAAATACACGGCACTCGCCTATATCGCGGCATCCGTCATCTGCTGGCTGGTGTCCGTGTGGCTCGGCCATATGATGGCAAGCCGCTACAACCGCTTGACGAGGAGCTGACCATGCAAATCCCCAATCAGGCTGTTTCGCTCCGGATCTTCATCGGCGAGAGCGACCATTTCGACGGCAAGCCGCTTTACGAAGCGATCGTGACGACGGCGCGCGAGCGGCATCTCGCGGGCGCCACCGTGCTGCGCGGCCCGATGGGGTTCGGCAAGTCGAGCCGGCTGCACACCTCGAAGATCCTGCGGCTGTCGGAAGACCTGCCGCTGCTGATCGAGATCGTCGACAGCGAGGACAGCATCAACGCATTCCTGCCCATCCTGGATGGCATGATGTCGAGCGGCCTGATCACCTTGGAGAAGGTGCAGGTCCTGCAATATGGTGCGAGGGCCGCACACTGAGCACCGCGGCTGAACCGAGCCCGCCGTTTCCGGGAGGCGGAATGAACGACACCGTTACCAAGCCGAAAACCAGGACGAAGACCAAGGTCGAGCGGCCCAAGCTGCACAAGGTCATCCTGATCAACGACGACTTCACGCCACGCGAATTCGTCACGATGATCCTCAAGGCCGAGTTCCGCATGACGGAGGATCAGGCCTACAAGGTCATGATCACCGCGCACAAGCTGGGCGCCTGCGTGGTCGCCGTGTTCACCAGGGACGTCGCCGAAACCAAGGCTACCCGCGCCACCGACGCCGGCCGCGCCAAGGGCTATCCGCTGCTGTTCAGTAAGCGACGTTCGCGTCCCACTCGCAAAGGTTTGGCGTGGGGATTGCAGTCTGTTGATCAACGTGTTTGCAAATCGTTGGCGGGGGGTATGGAGGCGGCAACGACGGA
>NZ_JASAUS010000100.1:0-34373 GCF_029953005.1 Bradyrhizobium sp. Mp27
TCCGGCGGCTCTTCTTCGTCATCTTCGCTCCTGATTCGCAGCAAGAATCCTCGCCGCTGTCAGGCAGAAAATCCACTCAAGCTACTGTCCGAATTTGCGGGGCCAGCTCTCCCAGTCGTGCGCCCACCGCGTGACCTGGATGCTAATTCTCGGCGAGAGCCACAAGCCGGCACGAAAGAGGCGGCCCCTTTGGAGCCGCCTGAGCTGTTTAACGTCAGAGCAGATGACCTACTGGCAGAGATGCTGGAGGCCGTCGCTACCCTTGAAATAGGTGCCGGGCCGGCAGACGATGCCGTTGCGGGCAGCATACGTACTCCAGCTGCCGTTCCAGCCCATCTCGCCGTACGACATGCCGTACGACATGCCGGGCGACATGGCGTAGGAATTGCCCCAGCTGCCGACAGTAGCGGCCGCCGCTGCCGGCTGGCGATATGCCGTTCGCCGAGTTGATGGCCGAACTCGATAGTCGGGGGTGGTCCCCGTTCCAAGACCCGTGCAGCTGGCGAATTCAGCTTGGCATGCGTCCGGATTGGAGTTGTACCACTGCGCCTGTGAAGCAGAGCTGGACAGGGCAGATGCCACAACAACGACCGCACCAAGAATCTTCAGATTTATCATGGATTGCTCCTTACGGTTGGACCGTGGTGCAAAATGCCACGTGTGTCAGTACCCGGTTTTTTTGCGCGCAAAACATCAAATCGACGTGACTCGTTGGGCGAGCACGAACAGAACGAGCATCGCGGTGTCATCCTGCGCGACCATCCTGACACTGCTCGGCCTGACCATTGGCTTCTCGAGGCTATCAATCGCTATGACCAGCGCAGGAATTTCGAGGAGGCCGAAGCCAACGCCATCGCGGTCGAATAGGACGCAACCTGCTGCAATCATGAGTCCGCACACGGTTGGACATAGCGCGGGCTGCGGCCGATGCCGGCTTTTGATCGCGAAGCCGAACTCATGGTTCAACATTCACCGCTTTGGCATAGCTACACTTCATCTATAATTCTCTCCCGTGGATCAGCTACAGGATGCAAGAATGAAGCGATCAATTGCCTTGTCAGCGTCGCTAATTATTGGCTTCTCAGTTGGAAGCAATGCAGGCGCGAGTGCTGCAACTTACTGCCGACACGTTGGCTATCCCGCCAATTGTGTCGTTCGGACCGGCGTCATGGGCGCGCCAACCCGTGATGTTCGCGGAATGCCACCATCAATTGATGCGGGTCCGAGCGACGTTATAAGGCAGGACTTGTTCGCAAGGAATAATCCGAACAATTTGCGATCGGATTGGCCCAGTCCACCCGCTCAACCGGGGCAGTTCTAGCCGCTATTTCGCGAATGCCGTCTCCATTACCTTCCGCGTCTTGATCGTCTCGTTGTTGGCGTCGAATTCGACATCGCTCCAGCGCACGATTTCGCCATGGGCGACGTCGTGCTTCAGCTTCAGGCGATGCGCGAGCCCGATCGGCAACGCGCCGGCCTTGAGACTCGCGGCCGCAGGCACCAGCTTGCCCCACACGGTGTAGCCGCCTTCGCCGTCCAGCATCTCGCCGGCGCGCAAGTTCCGCTTGGCCACGGCGGCGACGTCGCCGCGGAAGCCATAGGGCTGGCCAGTCGGCTCGCCCCGCAGCGCCGCCGAAAGGATCGAGATGTTCAGCTCGAGCCCGATCAGATGGTACGGCTTGTACATCGCCGCGAAGCGTCCGCTGCCGTCGGTCTTCAGGCCGTATTGCCTGAAGCAATCGGCGGCATAATCGTTCGGCGCCTCCAGCACGACATAGACGCCCCAGCGCAGATCGCGAAACACCGGCCGGCCATCGCGCTCGAGTGACGACACCACCTCCACCACGCCCGACCGCTCCAGCACGCCGCCCTTGTCGTTGGGGCGCATGACATGCGGCAAATCGTCGACGCCACAGGGCGGAAACAGCAAGCCGCTCGCGGGCACGTCGAGCCCGCAGGCATTGGCGATCGCGGCCATCTCGATCGCCGATTTGGTGCCGTCGAGGAAGGAGTTGAACATCTGCGGATTCATGCCGGCCGACTGTGCCTCGCCCGCGGTGAGACCATAGTGCTGCCAGACACCGTCAGGCGTCACGTCGTGATAGGCCGGCAGATATTTTGTCCCTTTGCCGGCTGCGACCACGCGAAAACCAGTGGCGCGTGCCCAGTCGACCATCTCGGCCGTCAGGGCCGGCTGGTCGCCATAGGCGAGCGAATAGACGACGCCGGCCTTGCGCGCTTCCTCGGCGAGCAGCGGGCCCGCCAGCACGTCGGCCTCGACATTGACCATCACGATATGCTTGCCCGCCACGATCGCCGCGCGTGCGTGCCTGATGCCGACGGCGGGATTGCCGGTCGCTTCAACGACGACATCCATCGCGCCACCCGCAATGGCGCGTGCGCCGTCGTCGGTAAACACGGTGGCCGCGATCCGCTCGGCATCCCAGCCCACGGTGCGGCAGGCTTCGCGCGCACGGTCGCGGTCGATGTCGACGATGATGGGCACCTCCAGCCCCGGCGTGTGCGGCACCTGCGCCAGAAACATCGAGCCGAACTTGCCGGCACCGATCAGCGCGACACGGACAGGCTTGCCGGCGGACGCGCGGGCCTGGAGGAGGCGGAAGAGGTTCATGGGGGGTGTTTCCGGTGTACAGAAATTTGCGAGACGCGTGTCTCTATCCAATTCGTCATGGCCGGGCTTGACCCGGCCATCCACGTCTTACTGTCGGCGATCGTGGCCAGACGTGGATGCCCGGGACAAGCCCGGGCATGACGCCTGAGTTAGTTGCGCGAGTAAAGACTACTCCGCCGCCTGCCGCGGTGCCCGTGCCAGCCGCACCAAGGCATCATCGTCCACCGTCTTGATCGGCGCAAAATCGCGATGCGCGATGTATTCCGGCCGCGTCGGTGTGCGGATGTAGTTCGAGACCGCGTTCAGCGTCAGGTACACGATCTTGCGCGGGTAGGGCGTGATGTTGCCGCCCGAGCCGTGCACGAGATTGCCGTGGAACATCAGCATGCCGCCGGGCTGGCCTGTGGGCGCGACGATGCCGCCCTGCTTGACCAGCCGCGTCACGGTCTCTTCGTCCAGCGTCCACAGCGGATAGGACGTCGTCGAAAGGTCGTGGGAGGCCTGGAGGTCGCCTGCGTTCTGGCTGCGCGGCACCAGCATCAGGGGGCCGTTGATCGGCAGGACCTCGTCGAGGAAGATCGCGATGTTCATCGCGCGCGGCTCCGGCATGCCGTCGTCGCGCTTCCAGGTGCCGTAATCCTGGTGCCATTGCCAGACGTCGCCGGTGAAGGCCGATTTCGCGTTGATCTTGAACTGATGCATGTAGACCGGCTCGCCGAACAGTTGCTCGACCGGGTCGATCATGCGCGGATGCGCGCCCAGGATGCGGAATGCCTCGTTGTAGAGATGCGCGGCAAAGGCCGTGCGCGGCGCGCCGCTCTTCTCGCGCCAGACCTCGGGCCGATTGGCGTCATAGATGCCGACAGCCTCGCGCGCGAGGAAGTCGACTTCCTCCTGGCTGAACAACTCGGGGAGGAACAGCCAGCCCTCGCGATGGAAGAACTCCAATTGCTCCTGAGACAGTTTCATGGGTCGTCCTCCTTGTTTTGATTTATTGTTTTCTCTCGTCATGGCCGGGCTTGACCCGGCCATCCACGTCTTTGCTCCGCGTTCGCGAGAAGAACGTGGATGCCCGGGACAAGCCCGGGCATGACGGCGGGCGCGCAAATGGCTACGCCGCCGCCTCGTTCGTCGCCTTCAATCTCTCCTCGGTCATCCGTCCCGCCGTCTGCGCATGCGCCAGCGCTGCGCGCTCGGCAGCTTTCGCATCGCCTGCGAGAATGTGTCCGGCAATCGTCGCATGCTCGGCCCACGCGCTGCCGCGATAATCGAGCTCGGAGAGCACCGTCGCCATCGAGCGGCGCATATGCGGCCATTGCGGCGCGATCGTCTCCTCGATCACGGGATTGCCCGCGAGCTGATAGATCGCGCGGTGAAAATCGACGTCGAGCACGATCAGCTCGGCGAGCGACGTCTTGCGGTCGATGCGGCGTCCGGCGGCGAGGGCCGCGTCCAGCCGCGCGCGTCCCGCCGCGTCGCTTGCGGCGCGCTGAGCGGCGAGCCGGGCGGCCAGCGCGTCGATGGCGCCGCGCACCTCGTAGAGCTGGCGGATGCGCGAGGGGTCGAGCTGGGTGACTTCAAAGCCGCGCCGGCCGCTCTCGGCGACGAGACCCTGCCGGTGCAGCAGATGCAGCGCATGCGATACCGGCTGGCGCGACACGCCGAGCTTGTCGGCGAGTTCGTTCTGCCGGATGCGCTGGCCGGGCTGAAGCGTGCGGTCGGAGATCGCCTCCAGGATCCGCGCATAGACCTGGTCGATCAGGTTCGGGAGCGGGTCGAGAGGGATCACGCCGGCAGCTCCGAGACATAAAAGGGAATACGGAATTCCGTATTCGAAGGTACTGCGGGAGGGGGAGGACGTCAAGGCGGACCTCAAGCCGCTGTTTTTGGCCTCGCTAAGCCATTGATATCGCTAGGGGCGTTTACTGTGCATGGGGTTATTTTCGTCAAAAATGGCTTGGCCGGCCCCGGCGCCTATTACTTCTTGCCCTGCTCGATCAGTATCCGGCTCATCAGATAGAGCCGCGGCACGATCGAGTTGGTGTCGATGAATTCGTCCCGCGCGTGATAGCCGAAGCCGGCGAGGCCAAAGCTCTCGACCACGACCGCCTTGCCGCTGCGGTTGGCATAGCCGGCATCGGTGGCGCCGCCGGTCATCTCGGCGATGTCAAGCTTGCGGTCGATCTCGGCATAGATCGCCTGCCCCTCCCGCGCGAGCGCGCGGCCGCGATCGCTGGCGACGAAGGGCGGGCGGCCCGCAATGATCGTCACCGTGGTTTCGGTGTCGGGCACGAACTTGTCCTTCACCTTCGCGTCGAGTGCCGCCTGCAATTTGGCGATGCCATCGGGGATGGTCAGGCGGATGTCGGCGCCGGCCTCGGCCTTTTCCGGAATCTGGTTGCGCACCGTGCCCGCCTGCGCCGTGGTCCAGTTGAGCTGCGTGCCCGGGATCGACTTGGCGACGTCCTTTGTCTGCTGCAATTGGTGCGCGAGCTCGATCAGCGCGTTGCGGCCGAGATCGGGTGCGGCGCCGGCATGCGAGGCGCGGCCCTTCACCTCCATCTTCGCCGTCGCAGTGCCGCTCGCGCCCAGCAGCAGCCCGTCATTCTTGGCGATCGGCGCGGCCACCGTCGGTTCGCAGGAGAGCACGACGTCGTGCTGGTCGGCGAGCTCGGCGATGATCTCGCCCGACCCGATCGAGCCGACCTCTTCATCCGGATTGAAGGACACGGTGAGCCTGGCGTAGTCCTGCCAGCCGGCGTCCTTCAGGATCTTGAGCGCATGCAGGATCACGGCGATGCCGCCCTTGTCGTCGGCGATGCCGGGGCCGTAGATGCGGTTGCCGTCGACACGGTACGGCTCGCTTGCGAGAATGCCGCGGTGATAGACCGTGTCCATATGCGCGATCAGCATCAGCTTTCGCGACCCGGTGCCCTGGAAGGTGGCGATCACCATGTCGGCGCCCGTACCCGCGGTGGTCTTGCGCCGCTCGATGGTGGCGCCCAGCGCCTTCAGGCGCGCTTCGGTGAATTCGGCCATCTTCTTCAGGCCCTCGGCATCGCTGCTGCCGCTCTCGATCATCACCATGTCGTGCAGGGTCTCGATCAGCGGCGCCTTCTCCTGCTCGGCCGCGGCTTTCAGCTTTTCGTCGGCCGCCGCAGGCGCGATGGTGCTGCCGGCGGCGAGGCCGAGCAGGGACAAAGCGAGCAGGGGAGTGAGGCGGGTCTTCATGAGGCATCCTTTCGCGTCTTGAGCAGCGGTATCGCGCGATTGGACGACAGCGTAGCATCCGGATCGTCCGGACGCCACGCTCGGCTAGGTCTCTAGCACCTCCACATCCAGCGCCGCGATCCGCTCCGCATCGGCCAGCGCTTCGATCCAGGAGATGCGCTCGCCGTTGAAGCTGACACGCAGTGCGATGCGCAGATGTCCGCCGAGAATGACGGCGACGCCGATCTCGCCATCGACCAGCGCCGTCCGCGCAGCCTGGGCACGGCCCTTGTAGAGCTGCGCGACCGCATCCGCGCCGCGGATCTCCGGCAGCGTGCCGAGCCGCACCGCGGCGTCGTCGGCGCGGAAGACGACGTCGGGATCGAGCACGGCAAGCAGCCCCTCGAAACTCCCCTCGCGCGATGCCTTGAGGAAGGCATCGACGATCGCGCGCTGGTGCGAGATGTCCGCCTCGGGCACCGGCGCACCCTGGACGCGCCGTCGCGCGCGGCTGGCCAGCTGCCGCGAGGCGTCGACCGAGCGTCCGACGATCGGCGCGATCTCCTCGAACGGGACTGCGAACATGTCGTGCAGCACGAAGGCGAGCCGCTCTGCCGGCTGCAATGTCTCAAGCACGACGAGGAGGGCCGCGCCGACGGAATCAGCCATCTCCGCCTCGCGCTCCCGCGTCTCGTCGACCGGCTCGGGCACATGCGGGCCCATCGGGTCCTCGCGGCGCGATTTGCGCGCGCGCAGCATGTCGAGGCAGATGCGCGCGACCACTGTGGTCAGCCAGCCGCGAAGGTTCGCGACATCGGACGTGTCGTAACGGCTGACCCGTAGCCAGGCCTCCTGCACGGCATCGTCGACCTCGGCGCTGGAACCCAGCATCCGGTAGGCGACCGCGCGCAAATGGTCCCTGCTGGCCTCGAACTGGCGGCTGAGAAAATTTTCTTCGAAGTTTTTCGGGGTCATCGGTCACATTCCCTCATCGCAATCCGTCATCCCCATGACGAAGCCAATCCGGCCGATGTGACCGGAACCTTCGAAATTCTCAAACGGAGACGCAAGATGATGCACGCGCGCATGAATCACCCGGTCATGGTCCTGCCCGAAGCCATGAACCACCTTCAATCCCTCGGCAATTTGACCAAGCAGGGGCTGCCGGAAAAGCTCCTGGAACTGGTGCACCTGCGCGCCAGCCAGATCAACGGCTGCAGCGTCTGTGTCGACATGCATCCGAAGATCGCCCGCAAGCTGGGTGAGACCGACGAGCGCCTGTTCGCCGTCTCCGCCTGGCGCGATGCGCCCTATTTCAGCGACGCCGAACGCGCCGCGCTGGCGCTGACCGAAGCCGTCACGCGCCTTGCCGATCGCGAGGACCCGGTGCCGGATGCGATCTGGAACGAGGCCGCCAAGCATTTTGACGAGCGCGAGCTCGCAACCCTGATCCTCTCGATCGCAACCATCAACGTCTGGAACCGGTTGAACGCGACGATCAAGATGCCGGTGGGTGTGTGGAAGGTGTGAGTTTCTGTGCCCTCTCCCCTTGCGGGAGAGGGCAGCACCGCTGGCAGACACGAACTCACTTGGGTGAGGGGTATTTCTCCGCAGCCCCATTTGCGGATGTGATCCTTCTCCCACATCCGCCTTCGCCTGAAGGCTTCGGCGGACAAGAGGGGAGAAGGAAGGAAAGGATCTACTCCGCCAGAAACCTGTTCACCACCTCGCCGAACTCAAGCGGCGCCTGCTCGAACATCCAGTGGCCGGCATTCTCGATCACCGCCGTCTTGCTGCCCGCGATGTGCTCGGCCAGCACGCGCCACATCACCGACAGGCTGCCGGTGGTCGCACCGCCGCCGATCAGCAGCGTCGGCGTCCTGATCGCCTGCGCATCAGCGAGCGTGTAGGGCCGGCGCTGCTCGTTGATCTGGCCGAGGAAGGTGAGCGTGTTGTCGCGCAGCTGTTGCTTCGCCGCCGCCGGCACGCGCCGCCATGAGCCGTCGCCTTCGATACCCTCGTAGAAATTCTGCAGCGCGCCGTCGAGATCGCCGGCGCGGATCATCTCGACCGAGCGTATCGTCTTCGCAGCGAGTGGCGGATGCGCGGGCGTGCCTTCGGGCACCGGCAGGCTGGCATCGAGATCGCCGCCCGGCTCGGCCAGCACCAGCTTTCGCAGCAGGTCAGGCCGCGCCTGCGCCACGCGAAACGCGATGTGGCCGCCGCGCGAATGGCCCATCAGGTCGACCGGGCCGGGTCTGACCTGCTCGATGAAGGCGATCGTGTCCGCGACGTGCTGCGCCATCTTGTAATCGTCGCCGACGGCGTCCCAATGCTCGGGGAAGAAGTGCCGCAGGCTGACCGAGATGACGCGATGCGCCTTCGACAGCGGGCCGAGCGCCGAATACCAGGTGCGGAAATCACCCAACGTGCCATGCACGCAGACCAGCGGCGGGCCGTCCCCGACTTCGAGATAGGCCATGTCGTAACCGTTGACGCGAAAGCTCTGCATGATCAGCTCGCCAGGAAATCCAGGACAATTTCGGAGTACTTTTGCGGCGCCTGCTCGAACATCGGATGCGTCGCGTTCGGGATGATCGCCGTCTTCGAATAGGGCACGTGCGCGGCGAGCGCATGCAGCACCTTTGGCAGCAGACCTTTGGTCCGCGCGCCCAGGATGAACAGCGTCGGCATCCTGATCGATTCCGCATCCGCCTTCGAGAACGGCGGGCGGTTGTCGCGGACCTGCCCGATCAGGGTATAGGCGTTGTCGCGCAGATTCTGCTTCACCATCGCCGGCAGCCGCGGCCAGGTGCCGGCGCCCTCCAGCGTGTCGACGAAGACGGCGAGGCCGCCGTCGACATCGCCGGCCGCGATCTTCTCGGCCGAGGCCGTGAACCGCGCTAACAGCGGCGAGGGGCCACCGACATAATCGGGATCGAGGCTCGCATCGAGCTCGCCGCCGGGTTCGGCCAGGATCAGCCGCCGCAACAGGTCAGGGCGCGCCTGCGCCACGCGAAAGCAGATGTGTCCGCCGCGGGAATGGCCCATCAGGTCGACCGGGCCGAGGTCGAGCTTCTCGATGAAGGCGATGACGTCCTGGACATGCTGGGCGATCGAATAGGTGTCGCCGACGCCATCCCAGCGGTCGGGGAAGAAATGCCGCAAGCTGACGGCGATCACCCGATGCCGCTGCGTCAGCGGTCCGAGCACGCAGCCCCAGACGCGAAAGTCATTGAGCGAGCCATGCACGCAGACCAGCGGCGGCCGGCTCCTGTCTTCGCCCACGTCGAGATAGGGCATGTCGTATCCGTTGACGTGGAGGCTTTGCATTCGGGGCTCGCGGGAAAGGGGGCAGGAACTCCTGTGCAAGATTCCCGGAAACCGGGTGGATCGCAACTATTTCCAAGCCTAGATATAGGCACGGATCACAATGGGGGCATGCGACGAGGACGCAAGCTCGGGAACCAAGCCATGACCGACCAGCATTTTGCCCTGTTCGACACCAGGATCGGCCTCTGTGCCATCGCCTGGGGCCCGCGTGGTATCAACGGCACGCAGCTCCCGATGGGCGGCGAGGACAAGATCCGCACCCGCATCAGCCAGCGCCACCCTGACGCCACCGAGGCCGAGCCGACCGCCGAGGTGCGAGAGGCCATCGACCGCATCACAAAACTGCTCGCAGGCGAGCCGGATGATCTCACCGACATCCCGCTCGATCTCGACGGCGTGCCCGACTTCAACCGCGGCGTCTACGAGATCGCCCGCGCCATCCCGCCCGGCAAGACCATCACCTATGGCGACATCGCCAAGCAGCTTGGCGGCGTCCAGCTGTCGCGCGATGTCGGCCAGGCGCTCGGCCGCAATCCGTGCCCGATCGTCGTACCCTGCCATCGCGTGCTCGCAGCAGGCAACAAGCCCGGCGGCTTCTCGGCGAATGGCGGCGTGGTGACGAAGCTGAAGATGCTCGAGATCGAAGGCGCGCTGGTGAACCACACGCCGAGTTTGTTTGATTGAGGCTCGGGAGCTTGCTCGGCGTCATGGCCGGGCTTGACCCGGCCATCCACGTCTTCCTTCGCTGTACAAAGAACGTGGATGCCCGGGACAAGCCCGGGCATGACGGTGTTCGGAGCGGCCGCTCGCACTAAATCTTCGCCGCCGTCTTCGGCCAGTACCGGTCGCGCAGATGCCGCTTCACCAGCTTGCCCGTCGGCGTGCGCGGCAGCTCGGCTTCGAAATCGATCGAGCGCGGGCATTTGATCGCCGAGAGACGTGTCTTGCAGTAGGCGATCAGGTCGGCTTCCAGCGCCTTGCCGGCGCTGCTCATGTCGTGCGGCTGCACCACCGCCTTCACCTCTTCGCCCATCTCCTCGTTCGGCACGCCGAACACGGCGACGTCGGCGATATCAGGGTGAGTGATGAGAACGTCCTCGGTCTCCTGCGGGTAGATGTTCACCCCGCCGGAGATGATCATGTAGGACTTGCGGTCGGTGAGGAACAGGAAGCCGTCCTTGTCGAGATAGCCGACGTCGCCGAGCGTCGACCATCCCTTGGCGTTGTAGGCCTTCTTCGTTTTCTCGGGATCGTTGTGATAGGTGAAAGCCGGCGCATCGGCGAAATAGACCGTGCCGATCTCGCCCGTCGGCTGCTCCTCGTCGTTCTCGTCCAGGATCTTGATCTTGCCGACCACAGCGCGGCCGACGCTGCCGCGATGCTCCAGCCATTGCTGCGAGTTGCAGACGGTGACGCCGTTGCCTTCCGAGCCCGCGTAGTACTCGATCAGGATCGGCCCCCACCACTCGATCATTTTTGCTTTCACGTCGACGGGACATGGCGCAGCAGCGTGGATCGCGCCTTTCAGCGTCGAGACGTTGTACTTGGCGCGGACCTCGTCCGGCAGCTTCAGCATGCGCACGAACATGGTCGGCACCAGCTGTGACTGCGTGACTTTGTATTTCTCGACGAGCTTGAGAAAATCCTCGGCGTCGAAATGCTCCATGATGATGGAGGTGCCGCCCAGCACGATCGCCATCATGTTGAAGCGCAAGGGAGCTGCGTGATAGAGCGGCGCCGGCGAGAGATAGGTGCTCTCGGCGTTCATACCGCACATGTCGGCGCAGAGCACGCGCAGGAACGCGTTCGGCACGTCGATCTTGTTGCCCTCGAACGCCTTCTTGATGCCCTTGGGCCGGCCGGTGGTGCCCGACGAATACAGCATGTCGTAGCCGGCAACCTCATCCGCGACCGGCGTCGTTGGCTGCACTGCGGCTTCCTTGTCGTAGGATCGGAAGCCGGGGAGCGGCTCGTCGACCATGTAGAAGATCGGCTCACCGGGCGCGCCCTTGATCAGGGCCTTGATCTGGTCGGCGCATTTCGGCGTGGTGATCACGACCTTGGCGCCGCAATCGTCGATGATGTAGTCGATCTCGTCCTGCTTCAGATAGCGGCTGATCGCGGTGTAATAGAGCCCGCTCCGTTGCGCGGCCCAGCAGAGCTCCATGAAGGCGAGACGGTTCTCCATCAAGAGCGCGATGTGGTCGCCGGCCTTCAGGCCGAGCGAGCGGAACAGGTTTGCGCCCTGGTTCGAGAGCTCGTCGAGCTCGCGATAGGTGATCGCCTTGCCCGTCCCGGCCATCTGGTAGGCGATCTTGTCGGGATTCGTGCGGGCGTGGATGGAGGGGTGAGTCATGTCTCTGCCTCTACGGCTAGCTGTGACGTTCCCCGGACGCAGCGCAGCACGCAGTGATGCGCTGCTGATCCGGGGTCCATGGCGCCGACTGGGTCCCGGCTCTGCGCCGCAGCGTTTCACGCTGCAGCGCGTCCGGGACACGAGAGAGGCCTTACAGCCGCTCCACGATCGTCACATTCGCCATGCCGCCGCCTTCGCACATGGTCTGTAGGCCGTAGCGCTTGCCGCGCTGGTGCAGGGCGTGGACCAGCGTCGTCATCAGCTTGGTGCCAGAGCCGCCGAGCGGATGGCCGAGGGCGATGGCGCCGCCATTGACGTTCAGGCGGGACGGATCGGCGCCGGTGGTCTTCAGCCAGCCGGTCGGCACCGAGGCGAAGGCCTCGTTGACCTCGAACAGGTCGATATCGTCGACCTTCATGCCGGCCTTCTCCAGCGCGCGCTTGGTGGCGTGCAGCGGAGCATCGAGCATGATGACGGGATCGCCGCCGGTCATGGTCATGTGATGGATGCGCGCGAGCGGCGTGAGACCGAGCTGCCTGAGGCCGCGCTCGTTCACCACCATGACGCCGGAGGCGCCGTCGCAGATCTGGCTGGCGCTGGCCGCGGTGAGCTTGCCGTTCTCGGCGATCAGCTTGACGCCCTTGATGCCTTCGAGCGTGGCGTCGAAGCGGATGCCCTCGTCGATGTGATGGGTGTCCTTGCTGCCGTCGGCGCGGGTGATCTCGAGCGGCACGATCTCCTTCTTGAAGTGGCCGGCTTGCGTCGCCGCGATCGCGCGCTGATGGCTATTGAAGGAATATTCGTCGAGATCATCCTTCGACAGGCCGTACTTCTCCGCCATCATCTCGGCGCCGGTGAACTGGCTGAACACGATGTTCGGATATTTGTGCTCGATGCCCGGGCTCTTGTAATTGCCAAAGCCGTTCTTGGCCGGGAGCTGCGAGGACAGGCCCATCGGCACGCGCGTCATCGATTCCACGCCGGCGGCGATCACCACATCCATCGTGCCGGACATCACGGCTTGCGCGGCGAAGTGCAGCGCCTGCTGCGAGGAGCCGCACTGACGGTCGATCGAGGTGCCCGGCACGCTCTCCGGCAGTTTCGAGGCCATGATCGCGTTGCGCGCGACGTTGTTGGACTGCTCACCGACCTGCATCACGCAGCCCATGATCACGTCCTCGACCAGGGCTGGATCGATCTTGGTGCGATCGACCAGCTCGTCCAGCACCTTTGCGGCGAGATCGGCCGGATGCCAGCCGGCGAGGCGGCCCCCCTTGCGCCCGCCCGCGGTACGCGCAGCGGCGACGATGTAAGCCTCGGCCATGTCGGTCTCTCCCTGGATTGTTCTCTATCGAGTTGGATTGTCGGCGCGGATTTAATGGGCGCGATATCGTTTAGTCAATCGATCAATTAACTCTTGTGATGAGGCGCTGCTTCGGCTTATCTGCGGCCGCTTCAAGCGGCGAAAACAGGGAACTCCGTGACTACCAGCGTACCGAACAGGCTCCCGAGCGGAAAGAATTCCACGGCAGAGAAATTGCTCGTGGCCGCGAGCGAGCTGATGATCGAACGCTCGTCGATCGAGATCTCGCTCTCCGACATCGCCCAGAAGTCGGGCGCCAATGCCGCGCTGGTCAAATATCATTTCGGCAACAAGGACGGCCTCTTGCTGGCGCTGCTCGCGCGCGATGCCGCGACCGAGATGTCAAATCTCGAATATCTGCTGGCGCAACCGATCACATCGACGGCGAAGCTGAAGCTGCATATCGCCGGCATCATTCGCGCCTATTACCGGTTCCCCTACATGAACCGGCTGATTCACTATCTGCTGCATGAGACCAATGCCGGCTCTGCCGACGAAGTCTCAAAGTTCTTCGTGGCGCCGCTGCTGGATTTCCACCGGCGCCTGCTCACTGAAGGCGTCAGCCGCGGCGAGTTCCGCGCCACCGATCCGGTGCTGTTCTACACCAGCCTGATCGGCGCCTGCGATCACCTGTTCTTTGGCCGGCATGCGATGTCTCGCGCGACCGGCGTCGGTCCGGTCACCGATGACGTTTGCCGGCAATACATCAAGCACATGGAAACGCTGATCTGCGGCGGCATCCTCACGCAAGCCGGGGAAGCTGTCGCGGCCGGATAATCCGGCCATCACTCTCAAGTCTAGAGAAGAAACGCCCAAGGAAAGGTAGCTGTCATGGAATTGAAAGACGTAGCCGTTCTCATCACCGGTGGTGGTTCGGGTCTTGGTGAAGCGACCGCGCGCGCCATGGCCGCCAAGGGCGCCAAGATTGGTGTGATCGATCAGAACAAGGACAACGCCGAGAAGGTCGCTGCCGAAGTGAAGGGCGTAGCCCTCCATGCCGACGTCACCAGCGAAGAGCAGATCAAGGCGGCGATCGCGAAGGCGGAAGCCGCGCACGGCGTCGCGCGCGTGCTGATGAACTGCGCCGGCATCGGCGGCTCGCAGCGCATCGTCGGCCGCGACGGCATCTATCCGCTCGAAAAGTTCGCGCGCATCATCAACGTCAATCTGATCGGCACCTTCAACTGCCTGCGTCTGTTCGCCGAGCGCCTCGTCACGATCGAGCCGGTCGGCGAAGAGCGCGGCGTCATCATCAACACGGCTTCGGTCGCCGCCTACGAAGGCCAGATCGGCCAGATCGCCTATTCGGCCTCGAAGGGCGGCGTCGTCGGCCTGACGCTGCCGGCCGCGCGCGACCTCGCCAGCCAGAAGATCCGCGTCAACACCATTGCGCCCGGCCTGTTCTTCACGCCGTTGCTGATGGGCCTGAACGAGGAGGCACGCAAGAGCCTGGGCGCCCAGGTGCCGCATCCCTCGCGCCTTGGCGATGCCAAGGAATACGGCGCGCTCGCGGTGCACATCGTCGAGAACGCGATGCTCAACGGCGAGACCATCCGTCTCGACGGCGCCATCCGCATGGCGCCGCGGTAGCGCTCTTCTTCCTTCTCCCTCTGTGGGAGAAGGTGGCGCGAAGCGCCGGATGAGGGGTATGCATCCGCGGAGACAGACCCCTCACCCAAGCGAATTCTTGGCTAGCGACATACATGCCCTCTCCCACAAGGGGAGAGGGCGCAGCAATCGGCACCGCGATCGGCGGCAAGCAGGAGCGCCCCATGTCCCAACCGCTGCTGATCGAGCACAACGACGGCGTCGATACGGTGACGCTTAACCGCCCTGAAAACCTCAACGCGCTCGATCAAGCGCTGATCGATGCGCTCAACGTCTATTTCCAGGGCCTCCAGCGCAACCGCGACACGCGCGTCGTCGTGCTGCGCGGCGCCGGCAAGAATTTTTGCGCGGGCCTCGATCTCAAGGCCGCGATGGCCCGCCGCGCCGGGCAGCAGGAGCCGCCCGGCGTCACCGAGACGTTCGACTCGCAGCGCCGCATCGCCGACATCGTGATGCTGATGCGGCGTTGTCCGCAGCCGATCATCTCGCTGGTGCAGGGCGCGGCAGCCGGCGGCGGGTTCGCGCTGGCGCTTGCCTCCGACATCCGCATCGCGACCAAGTCGGCGCGCATGAACTGTGCCTTCATCAAGCTCGGTCTTGGCGGCTGCGATATCGGCACCAGCTACTTTCTGCCGCGGCTCGTCGGCGTTTCAGTCGCATCCGAGCTGATCCTGACCGGACGTTTCATCGGCGCCGAGCGCGCGCTCGCGGTCGGGCTCGTCTCGGAAGTCGTCGACGAAGACAAGCTCGACGAAGCCGCTGAACCTTACGTCGATGCGATGATGACGGCCTCGCCCGTGGGGCTGCGCCTGTCAAAAGAATGTCTCAACATGAGCGTCGATGCGGGATCGCTGGAAGCCGTGATCGCGATGGAGGACCGCAACCAGGTCCTGTGCAGCCGCTCCGAGGAATTTTCGGAAGGCGTCAGGGCCTTCCTTGAGAAGCGAAAGCCTGTCTATATCGGGCGCTGAAACGAGAACGATCCGCAAAGGACGATAATTCCGGGAGACGCAAAATGAGTGGAAGTGCGGCGGCCGTGATGACGAAGCCCGCCTTTCGCAAGGTCGAGTGGCTCGCGCGCGACATCGACGTCGAGCGCCGCGACGACGGCACCGTGGTGCTGAAGTCGCGCATTCCGCTGCAAGCCTACGAGACGCATCTTCCGGCCTCGCTGGCGAAATGGGCCAAAGACGCGCCTGAGCGCATCTGGCTCGCGCAGCGCGGCGGCCCGAACCGCGATTGGCGCAAGGTCTCCTATGGCGAGGCCAAGCGCACCGTGGATGCGCTGACGCAGGCCCTGCTCAATCTCAGGCTCGACGGACGCCCGGTGACCATCCTCTCCGGCAATTCGATCGAGCACGCGTTGATGACGCAGGCCGCGATGCAGGCGCGCTCGCCGGCGGCTCCGGTGTCGCCGGCCTACTCCTTGATGAGCCATGATCACGTCAAGCTGAAATATCTGTTCGACCTGATCAAGCCGGCCGTCGTGATGGTGCAGGACGGCCCGACCTTCGAGAAGGCGCTGAACGCACTCGACCTCACCGGCGTCACCGTCGTTCACGTCGCGCGTCCCTGCGACGGCATCAAGAGCGTCAGCTTCGCCGAGCTCGCAGCCACCACGGTCACCGCTGATGTCGAAGCTTCGATCGCGAAGATCACGCCGCACACCGTGGGCAAGCTGTTGTTCACTTCCGGCTCGACCGGCATGCCCAAGGCGGTCATCAACACGCAAGAGATGATGTGCGCCAATGCGGCGATGATGATGCAGGTGCGGCCGCGCGATCCCGGCGGTCCGATCTCGACCATGCTGGACTGGATGCCATGGAACCACACCATGGGCGGCAACGCGGCGTTTCATCCGGTGCTGGTCGACGGTGGCACGCTCTATATCGACGACGGTCGGCCGATGCCGGGCCAGTTCGAGGAGACGCTGCGCAATCTGCGCGAGATCTCGCCGACCTATTACGCCAACGTGCCGGCCGGCTACGCCGCGCTCGCCGCCGCCATGGAGAAGGACGATGCGCTGTGCCGTTCGTTCTTCAAGAACCTGTCGATCATGGCCTATGGCGGCGCGCGCCTGCCCGACGATCTCTATGAGCGCATGCAGGCCCTCGCCGTGAAGACGACCGGCGAGCGCATCGTGTTCTACACCGGCTGGGGCTCGACCGAGACCGCGCCGACCTCGACCGGCACCTATTGGGACACCGAGCGCGTCGGCCTGATCGGCCTGCCGTTCCCCGGCGTCGAATTGAAGATGGTGCCGTGCGGCTCGAAATACGAGCTGCGCCTGCGCGGCGTCAACGTCACGCCCGGCTATTTCGGCCAGCCGGACCTGACGAAGAAGATGTTCGACGAAGAAGGCTTTTACTGCATCGGCGATGCCGGCATTTTTGTTGACGATGCCGATCCGGTGAAGGGCATCATCTTTGCTGGCCGTGTCGTCGAAGACTTCAAGCTTACCACTGGCACCTTCGTCCATGTCGGATCGCTTCGCACCGACGCGATTGCCGCGGCGACGCCTGTCGTGCATGACGCGTTGGTTGCCGGGCAGGATCAATGCTCGATCGGTCTTCTGGCATGGCCGAACCTGCACGCCTGTCGTCAGCTCGTCGGCAATGCCGATTTGAGCTTCGAGGATGCTGTAAAACATCCCGAGGTGATCGCCTGCTTTAGACGCGGCCTCGAAGCACACAACACGGAATGTGGCGGCGCCAGCAGCCGCGCTATCGCGCGCGCAATGCTGATGGCCGAGCCGCCCTCCATCGACGGCAACGAGCTCACCGACAAGGGCTACATCAACCAGCGCGCCGGCCTGGAACGCCGCGCGGCGCTGGTGGAGCGGCTTTATGCCGACAAGCCGGATCAGGACGTGATCGTGCTGCGATGAATGCGCAACTCTCTCAACTCGTCATTCCGGGCTCGCGCTCCGCGCGCCGCGGAATGACGGCGCAAATAAATGACAATGAATAAACAAGGGTAGCCCGCCATGAACTTCGATTTCTCCGACGACCAGAAACAGCTCCGCGACCAGGCGCGCAAATTCCTGGCCGAGAAGTGCTCGCCCAAGGCGGTGCGTGTCGTGCTCGACGGCAAGGCGCCTTACGACAGGGAGCTCTGGAAGGGCCTTGCCGAGATGGGCTTTCTCGGCGTCGCAATCCCCGAGGAATTTGGCGGTGCGGGCGCGGGGCATCTCGAGCTTTGCGTGATCGCGGAGGAGATGGGCCGGGCGAATGCGCCGGTGCCGTTCTCCTCGACAGTGTATCTTGCCGCCGAAGCGCTGCTGATCGCGGGCAGTGACGCACAGAAGAAGAAATGGCTGCCGGCGATTGCGTCGGGCGAGGCGATCGGCACGCTGGCGCTGTTCGAGGGCAAGGGCAATCCGTCGCCGAAGAACGTCAAGCTCACCGCTGCGAATGGCGTGCTCAACGGCGTCAAGAAGCCGGTCGCCGATGGTGCGATCGCCGACTTCGCTGTCGTCGCCGCGCGCACGGGATCGAGCGGGCGCGACGGCGACATCTCGCTGTTCCTGGTCGACCTCAAGGCCGGTGGCGTCGAGGTGAAAAGCCTCACCAATCTCGATCCGACCCGCGGGCAGGCCGAAATCACGTTTAGCGATTGCAAGGCCGAGCCGCTGGGAGCTGCGGGTGAAGGCTGGAGCATTTTGACCCAGGTGCTCGACCGCGCCGCGGTGCTGTGCGCATTCGAGCAGGTCGGTGGCTCCGACCGCGCGTTGGAGATGGGCCGCGACTACGCGCTCGACCGCATCGCCTTCGGCCGCCAGATCGGCTCGTTCCAGGCGGTCAAGCACATGCTCGCGGACATGTATGTGTCGGCGACGCTGGCGCGCTCCAACAGCTATTACGGTGCTTGGGCGCTCTCGACCAACGCGGCCGAGCTGCCGGAAGCCGCAGCCGCCGCGCGCATCAGCGCGACGCAGGCGTTCCAGCACTGCGCCAAGAACAACATCCAGGTTCATGGCGGCATGGGCTTCACCTGGGAGTTCGACTGCCACATGTACTACCGCCGCGCCAACGCCATGGCGCTGGGCCTCGGCAGCCTTTCCTATTGGGAAGACCAGCTGATCGACCGCATGCGCAAGAAGAACGCGGCGTAAGCGAAGGACGCGAATATGAACTTCGACGACACCCCGCAGGAAGCCGAATTCCGCGCCATCGCCCGCGCCTGGATCGGCGCGAACGCGCCCAGGCAGTACGAGGAGGAGCTGCGCAAATCCTCGCTCGGCCGCACCCAGCTCAAGAACGCCAACATTCTCGAGGTCGCGAAGGCTTGGCAGAAGAAGAAGGCCGATGCCGGCTGGGCCTGCCTGCACTGGCCGAAGGAGTATGGCGGTCGCGGCTCGTCGCCGATCGAGCGCGTGATCTGGCAGCAGGAAGAGGGGCCATTCGGCCAGCTGTCCCGCATGTTCATCATCGGCCACGGCATGTGCGGGCCGACCATGATGGCGTTCGCCCGCGAGGAGCATAAGCGCACCTACCTCCCGCCGCTCGCTTCCGGCGAGAAGGTCTGGTGCCAGCTGTTCTCCGAACCGGCCGGCGGCTCGGACGTCGCTGGTCTGCGGACCCGCGCGGAAAAGGATGGCGACGACTGGGTCATCAACGGCCAGAAGATCTGGACGTCGGGGGCGCATTATTCCGACTACGGCATCCTGCTCACGCGCACCGATCCGACCGTGCCCAAGCACAAGGGTCTCACCATGTTCTTCCTGGACATGAAGAGCCCGGGCGTCGAGGTGCGGCCGATCAAGCAGGCGAGCGGCGCCTCCGACTTCAACGAGGTCTATTTCACCAATGTCCGCATTCCCGATCACCAGCGTCTCGGCGAGGTCGGCGACGGCTGGAACGTCTCGCTGACCACGCTGATGAACGAGCGCAGCGCGATCGGCGCGGCCGTCTCGACCGGTTTCCCGGAGCTGTTCGAATATTGCTCCAGCCTGATGCTCGATGACGGCCCGGCGATCGAGGATCGCGCGGTGCGCGCGAAGCTTGCGAACTGGGCGGCGAAGGCGAGCGGGCTGAAGTACACCAGCATGCGTGCGATCTCGGCGCTGTCGAAGGGCGAGCGCCCGGGTCCGGAGAATTCCATCGGCAAGCTGGTGGCGGGCTCCATGATCCAGGACGTCGCGACCTACGCACTGGACCTGCAGGGCGCGAGCGGCGTCGTCAGCGGCGAGGATGGCGAGCTCGCCGGCCGTTTCCAGGCAATGCTGCTGCGCGCGCCGGGCACCCGCGTCGAAGGCGGCACCGACGAGATCATGCGCAACATCATCGCCGAGCGGGTGCTGGGCCTGCCCGGCGATATCCGTGTCGACAAGGACGTGCCGTTCAACAAGATCCCGACGAAGGGAAGATGAGTCCGTGTCCCGGACGCGATGCAGCGCGTAGCGCTGCTTCGCAGAGTCGGGACCCAGAAGGCCACAATGGGCCCCGGCTCTGCAGCGCACCGCTCCGCGCTGCGCAGCGTCCGGGGCACGAGAGAGGAGAGCTCGAAGATGAATTTCGACGACACCCCGCAGGAAGCCGCTTTCCGCGAGACCGCGCGCAAATGGGTCGAGGCCAATGCGCCCAGGGAGTTGCATGCCGAGCTGTCAAAATCCTCGCTCGGCCGCATCCGGCTGGCCAATCATGACATCGTCGATGTCGGCAAGGCCTGGCAGAAGAAGAAGTTCGAGGGCAATTGGGCCTGCCTGCACTGGCCGAAGGAATATGGCGGCCGCGACGCCACGCCGATCGAGAAGGTGATCTGGCAGCAGGAAGAAGGCGTCTACGGCAAGCTGACGCAGCCGTTCCAGATCGGCGAGGGCATGTGCGGCCCGACCGTGATGGCTTTTGGCAGCGAGGCCGCCAAGCGCCGCCATCTGCCGAAGCTCGCCTCCGGCGAGGAGATCTGGTGCCAGCTGTTCTCCGAGCCGTCCGCCGGCTCCGACGTCGCCGGTTTGCGCACGCGCGCGGAGAAGAAGGGCGACAATTGGGTCGTCAACGGCCAGAAGATCTGGACGTCGGGCGCGCATTATTCCGACTTCGGTCTTTTGATCGCGCGCACTGATCCGAACGTGCCCAAGCACAAGGGCCTCACCATGTTCTTCCTGGACATGAAGAGCCCGGGCGTCGAGGTCCGCCCGATCAAGCAGGCCAACGGCATGCAGGAGTTCAACGAGGTCTATTTCACCGATGTGGTGATCCCCGACAGCCAGCGCCTCGGCGCCGTCGGCGAGGGCTGGAGCGTGTCGCTGACGACGCTGATGAACGAGCGAATGTCGATCGGCTCGCGGCTTGCGACCGGCGTCCCTGAAATGTTCGAGTTCTGCTCCAATCTGATGCTTGAGGACGGGCTCGCCATCGACGATCCCGCCGTGCGCTCGAAACTCGCGAGCTGGGCGGTGAAGTCGAGCGGGCTGAAATACACCAGCTACCGCGCGATCTCGGCGCTTTCGAAGGGCGATCGGCCGGGGCCGGAGAATTCGATCGGCAAGCTCGTCTCGGGCATGATGCTGCAGGACATCGCGACCTACGCCATGGACCTCCAGGGCGCGGCCGGTGTTCTCACCGGCACCGACGAGGAGACGGTGCAGGGCCAGTTCCAGCAGATGCTGCTGTCCTCGCCCTCGATGCGTATTGCCGGCGGCACCGACGAGATCTTGCGCAACATCATCGCCGAGCGCGTGCTGGGATTGCCGGGCGACATTCGCGTCGACAAGGACGTGCCGTATAACCAGATCCCGACCAAGGGTAGATGAGAGGTTCGGTGTCCCGGACGCGGTGCGGCGCGAAGTGCCGCTCCGCAGAGCCGGGACCCAGAAGCCACAATGGGCCCCGGCTCTGCGCCGCATCACTTCGTGCTGCGTCGCGTCCGGGGCACGAAAGTAAAGCCGGGATCTCGTAGGGTGGGCAAAGCGAAGCGTGCCCACCATATGCAGATGCGCCGGGGTAAGTCTGTTGGTGGGCACGGCGCTATCGCGCCTTTGCCAACCCTACGAGAAGCGCGAGCTAATTCATGGATGCAAAAGTGAGCCAGGCCCAAGATCGCATCGGCGTGCTCGAGGAGCTCCTCAACGAGCGCTACTCCGTCCGCGCCTTCCTGCCCAAGCAAGTCGACCGCGAGACCATCGAGCATGTGCTGGCCACCGCGCAACGCACCGCGTCCTGGTGCAACAGCCAGCCCTGGCAGGTCATCATCGCCAGTGGCGCGGCCAAGGAGCGTTTTCGCCAGCTGATCTACAAGGAGGCGTCAGGCGGCCTCGGCGACGATTACGACTTCACCCCGCCGCGCGAATATGTCGGCGTCTATCTCGAGCGCCGCCGCGAGAGCGGATTTCAGCTCTACAACACGCTCGGCATCGCCCGCGGCGACAGAAGCGCCTACGCAAAACAGGCGCTGGAGAACTACAATTTCTTCGGTGCGCCGCATGTCGCCATCATTCACACCAACGAGCCGCTCGGCATCTACGGCGCAATCGATTGCGGCGCCTATGTCTCGAATTTCATGCTGGCCGCCCAGGCGCTCGGGCTCGGCACCATTCCGCAGGCGGCACTGGCGCGCCATTCCGGGCTGATCCGCCGCCACTTCGATCTGCCCGACGATCGCCGCGTCGTCTGCGGTATCTCGTTCGGCTATGCCGACGACGCCCACAAGGTCAACAGCTACCGGACCTCGCGCGCGAGCGTCGCCGACACCGCCACGTTCGCGGACGAATGATCCCGTCTCACGCGCGCCGTCCGGTTTTCACGCACGCGCAAAGGCGGCCGCAGAAACGGCCGCCTTCGCATTCGTCTCGGTCCGGTTGACGCGGCCGTTATCCGCCGCTGCCGCCGATCACGGCGCGCACCGTCTCGTCGGGCCCGAAGTCCTCGGCGCCATCGACATAAAGCAGCGCAGCGAGCTTCGAGCGCGCGCGATTGACGCGGCTCTTGATCGTGCCGACTGCACAGCCGCAGATCGAAGCTGCGTCCTCATAGGAGAAGCCGGAGGCGCCGACCAGGATCAAGGCCTCGCGCTGGTCCTGCGGAAGCTTCTCGAGCGCGCCGCGGAACTCCTCGAACTCGAGGTGCGCGTTCTGCGACGGCTGCGTCTTCAGCGTCTTGGCATAGTTGCCCTCGGCATCCTCCACCTCCCGCCGCCGCTTGCGATAGTCGGAGCGGAACAGGTTGCGCAGGATCGTGAACAGCCACGCCGGCAGGTTCGAGCCGGGCTGGAACGAGTCGATGTTGGCGAGCGCACGCAGAAGCGTTTCCTGCACCAGATCGTCGGCGCGATCCGCATTGCCGCTCAGCGAGATCGCGAACGCGCGCAGACTGGGCACGGCCGCGAGGATGTCGTCACGAAGGGAGTCCGTGAGAGGCATTAATCCCTCCCATTGTTGTTGTCGTTGGAGCCCCTGTCAGGTTCCACTTGGGGTGCGCCTCCCGGCGCATCAAGCTTCTTGATCAGTTCCGCGAACCGGTCCGGAACCCCCTGCCGCACCACGTCGTCGTACATGGCGCGCAGCTGGTGGCCGATCCGGGACTGAATCTCCGGAGTGAGGCCTCCCTTGCCGGGGGTCGTGCTTTTGCTGGCTTGAGACTTGAGATCTTTCATGACCTGTTCCACGTTTCCCCGAGTTAAGTAACTGTAAAATCGAGAAGTTCTCTCAACCGGGAGCCGTTCCCTGGATAGGCACAATTCCAGGTTCGACAAAAAGTTCCCAGATAAGCGGAACTTTTCTTGGCGTGAGGCGTAGACAGCCCAGCAGGGGAACCCGGGCCTCCCCGCTTGTTGCGTGGTTCGTCAAGGTCGGCCCGAAGATGAATGGAGTGGGGATGTCCCGTTCGCAGCTTGTTGCTGAACACTTGCCGTTGTTGCGCCGGTACGCGCGCGCCCTGACGGGCAGCCAGGCCTCCGGTGACGCCTATGTCGCAGCCATGTTGGAAGCGATGCTCGGAGATCCGTCCGTGCTCGACGAGAGCCATGGTCCGCGCGCCGGCCTGTTCCGGCTGTTCACCCAGATATGGAATTCGGTTTCCGTCAACGACGATGCCGAGGTGACGACCTTGCCGATGCCGCCGGAGCGGCGGCTGTCGAACATCACCCCGCTGCCGCGGCAGGCGTTCCTGCTGCTCTCGCTTGAAGGATTCTCGGAAGAGGAAGTCGGCTATATCCTCGGCACCGACGTCGCCGAGACGCGGCGCCTTGCCGATGCCGCGGGACGCGAGATGGCGGCCGAGATCGCGACCGACGTGCTGATCATCGAGGACGAGACCTTCATCGCCATGGACCTCGAGAGCCTGGTGAAGAATCTCGGTCACAATGTCGTTGGTGTCGCGCGCACCCATGCCGATGCGGTGGCGCTGGCCAAGAACAAACGGCCGGGCCTGATCCTCGCCGACATCCAGCTTGCCGACGGCTCGTCGGGCCTGGACGCCGTCAACGAGCTGCTCCGCACCTTTGAGGTGCCGGTGGTGTTCATCACCGCCTATCCGGAGCGCTTCCTGACCGGCGAGCGCCCCGAGCCGGCGTTCCTGATCTCGAAGCCGTTCCAGCCCGCGATGGTGTCGGCGGTGGCGAGCCAGGCTCTGTTCTTCCAGCGCAACTCGCGCAACCGCGCGCCGAAGGCGCCGGCGGCGTAAGCAAGCCTCTATCGGTCTAAGGAGACGGCGCGTCGCAAGGCGCGCCGTTTTTGCATGTGGCAGAGAGTTGTTCTGCTCTGCTTCAGCAGCCGCGGCAGATGCTGCGAAGCATGGAATTCAGCTTGGTATCGTCTGGCCCAGAGGACTTCGCATTCAGCCTGGCCTGGTCCTCGATCCAGGATTTGAGCAATTTTTCTCGTTCCGGCGACGGCCCTGGGTTTAGCCGCGTCCCGTCGAAGCTCATGAGGACGGTCACTCTCTGCAGGTCGTCCTTCGCCTCAGCGGGCGGTTTCGGGAATGGCACGGATCGCTCGACCATGGCGAGCGTTGCGGCATCTAGCGGCGCGAAGCCTGTGCTTTCTACCAGCACGTTCGAGATCAATTTGCCTGAACGATCGACCACGAATGTGACGCCGGTATCGCCCCTCTGACCGATCGCCTCCGGAGGAAATGCCCTGTGGCGCCAGACGTGTTGGGTGACCGTCTTGCGCCAGGCGCCATGGGATCGGCCTCCGTGGAGGCGGGATCCGGCCTGCTCAGCACGACCCCTAAGGGCGGCACCTGAAATTGACGGTCGCTGAAGACAATCTGCACCGTGAAAGGGAACGAGTCCTCCTTGAGCTCCGAAGGTGGCGCCGGAAACGGTTCGGCGCGGGCGATGATCGCCAGCGCAGCATCGTCGAGCGACCGCGAGCCGGCGCTTTCAGCCAACGCCCGCGAGATCAACGTGCCCGACCGGTCGATGACGAATGTGACTCTGGCCTTGCCGGTTTGCCCCCGTGCTCCAACTGGAAAGAACCTGTTGCTTGCAATGTGTGCCGACAGCCCCGCCTTCCAGGCTTTGACGGTCTAGCTCTGCGGTTCAGTCTGCGCATGTGCGGGGAACGCCGCCAACAATCCGAGAAGCGCGGCCACAAGGGGAACTTCATCTGCATCGGTGCGGATACTAATCGCGGTCAGGTTGATTGCAAGGCTCGCTACCCGTATCGCGCTCGCGCGGCTGTGGGCAATTCGAAGGGCTGGGAAGCCCGCTTGACGGCGGCCAAATTGCCTCGTTCATACGTCGGGTCGATGACATCAGTCGCGACCTCGAGCCGCCAGGAGATTTTTCATCATGGACCAGCAACTGCTCGACCGCCTCGCCATCCGCGACCTCGTCGAGAACTGGGCGGTGTGGCGCGATGCCGGCGACTGGGAGCGCTTTGCCACGGTCTGGCATGACGAGGGCTGGATGTCCGCCACCTGGTTTCAGGGGCCGGCGCGGGATTTCATGCGGGTCAGTCAGGAGGGGTTTGCCAAGGGCGTGCGCATCCTGCATTTCCTCGGCGGCACCAGCATCGATCTCGCAGGCGCGCGCGCCATCGCGCAAACCAAGATGACGATCTCGCAGCGTGCCCCGGTGCATGACGTGCTCTGCGACGTCGTCTGCACCGGACGCTTCTACGATTTCCTGGAGAAGCGGCATGACCAATCAGGTATTGGCCAATGGGGCATCGTTCGCCGCCAACCGATCTACGAGAAGGACCGGATCGATCCGGTCGATCCCGCCGCAACGCTTCAACTCGACCAAAGAGCGCTCGCCGCACTGCCCGAAGGCTACCGCCACCTCGCCTACATGCAGGAGCTGATCGGCTACAAGGTCAAGCGCGACATGCCGGGCTTGATTGGCACTGAAGTCGAGAAGCTCTATCGCGAGGGGCGGGACTGGCTCGCGGGGAAGCCGAAGTAAATCCCGGACAATTTTTAACGCGCCATGATCCGCTTCTGACGCGGATGTCTCGCGCGAATCCTGAATGGGCGTGGTCGCCGCAATTTTCGTCACGCTGCTGATAAATTCATCCAGCAATATTCACGCGCATACGCCTCACGGCTTTGTCACTGATCAACAGCTCGGCGAAAAACAAGGGCCGCTTGACAGGCATTTTCAGCCGTCGCAGTTTTAAGTTGAATAATCGTTACATGATTTTGCTTTGCTCGTTTGATCTTCCAGGCACCGAACGTGGAGCATTCATATGACGGCTATTCCGCCCGCCAGTGGCGTTACGCTCCACGACGGCGACACGATGGATGTCCGTGGCGGCGCCTCCGTCGATAGCACGACGATTTTGGCTGGCGGCCTGCAGACGGTCGGCGGATCCTTCGCAACGAGCACGGCAACCCACACTGTCATCTATGGCGGAGAACAGGACGTCGTCTTTGACGGCGTCGCCAGCTATACGACCATCTACCAGGGCGGCATCCAGCGCGTCACCGGCCAATATATCCATGAAGGTCCAACCCCGGGCGCAGCCGATCACACCACGATCAATGGTGGCGGCGAGCAGGACGTCGACACGGGAGGCGCAACGGCGACGACTGTCAATTCCGGCGGCCTCCAGAACGTGACGAATGGTGGCAGCGCCCGCGGCACCATCGTCAATTCCGGCGGTGTCCTCAAGGTTTCGGGTGAAACGGTGGAAACGGCGCCGGTGTATCCGGAGCCTGTCATCCGAAGCGTGGCAACCGCTGCAACCATCAACTACCAGGGCGAATTCGACGTCACTGGCGGCGGGACTGCAGTGAACGCCGTCGTCAACGGCGGCGTCATGACTGTCTCGGGATCGATACCCGATCCGTTCGCCAACGTTCCCGGCCAGCCGGCCGTCGACGCCAGCATGGCGACCGGCACCATCGTTGAAGGTTTTGGAACGTTGACGGTGTCGGACGGAGCGGTCGTATCGGGCACGATACTCCAGAACTTCGGCACGTTGAACGTTGATGCAGGCGGCACGGCAACCGGCACGACCATCAATTACGGAACGATGGTGCTGTCCGCCGGTGCGACGGCGACCAACACGACCGTCAATCAGTATGGCGGCCTCATTGTGCTTGGCAACGCCGATTTTTCGGGGACAGTCTTCAACGCCGGCAGCACGTTGCAGATCGGCGACGGCACGATTGAAAACGGATTTGTTGTCGCGAACAGCGTGACGCTGGCCGTCCTGGACGGCGGTGTCGCCAAAAACACTGTTGTCTCCGCAGGCGCAACGCTCATCGCTGAAGCTGGCGCGACGCTGTCCAATACGACGTTCCAGAGCGGCGCAACGTTTGTTGCCGACTATGGCTACGCGGAAAACGGCTTCACCGTATCGGACGGCGTATTGTTCAAGGTGTTCGGCACAGCCACGAACACGACGATATCAGCGGGTGGCAAGGAAATCCTGGGTAACTTCGACTTGGGAGCCACCGCCAGCAACACCGTTATCAATGGCGGCGAACAGGATGTCGGCCTTAGCTCCACCGCGAGCTACACCACGATCAACATGGGCGGCATTCAACGTGTCGCCGGCATTTATCTGCACGATGCACCGGGGCCGGGCCGGGCCGATCACACCATCGTCAACAATGGTGCCGAGCAGGACGTCGATACCGGCATCGTGACGTCAACCACCGTCAACGCCGGCGGTGTCCAGAATCTCACTAATGGTGGCTTTGCCAGCGGCACCATCGTTCACTCGGGCGGCGTCATCAATGCTTCGGGAGAGACGCTCTATCATTCTCCCGGGGCCCCATACAGCACCATCATCAGAAGCGAAGTCGATTTTGCGGTTGTCGACAGCGGCGCCGAACTGCACCTGTTCGGGGCGGGGATCGCCAAGAAAGCCACCATCAATGGTGGTGTGATGACGGTTTCGGGATCCATTGCAGACCCCACGGGCGATCCAAGCGCGCCGGCGCTCGACGCCAGTGCGGCGAGCGGGACGATCCTCAATTCAGGAAGCATCTCCGTCTCGGACGGTGGCATCGTCACCTCCACGACTCTGAACGGTGGCACGGTTGACGTGCTCGATCAGGGCACCGCGAACGCTTCGACCATTTATTACGGCGCCACAGAGCTCGTCGAAGCGGGTGGCATTGTCGGCGTGACCACGATCGCCGGCGGCATGCTTGATCTCAAGGCGGGCGCGATTTCCGACGACGCGATCACCTTCTCCGGCCAAGGCACGCTCAAGATCGAACAGAAGCTGGTTTCGGGCGCATCGACCTTTGCAAGCCAGATCAAAGGCATTGTGCTCGGTGACCAGGTCGACCTTTCCGGGCTGTCCTATACAAGCGGCGCAACGGTGACTGTATCCGGCTCGAGGCTCACGGTCAGCAACGGTGCGGCCAGCGAGACCTTCACACTGGCGGATACGTCCGTCACGCGCTTCGGCATCGCGAAGGACAGCTCTGGCGGCATTCTGCTGACAGCCGCAGCCCTGCCGACCATCGCTGGAGCCGTGTCGGGACAAGCGACCAGCAACGGAGCTGCGATCAATCCATTCGCGAGCGTAACGATCACAGATCCAAACGCAGCAGCAACGGACAGTCTGATCATCACGCTCGCAGGTGCCGCCGGCATCTTGTCCGGAGCAGGATTGATCTCGCTTGGAAACGGAACCTACGAGCTGACAGCTACCACCGCCGCCAACCTGACCGCCGAGTTGCACGCCCTCACCTTTGTCGCCTCGCCGCACGGAGACGGCAGCGCAACGACCACTTTCACCCTGCGCGACACGAGCAGCGTTGGCGTGACCGTCAGCGACGCCCACACGTCAGTCACAGACACGCATCAAGCCGGGAGCACGACGATCGACGGCCCGGCATCCGGTTATGCGGTCATTCAGGGCACGACGGGCAACGACATCATCCACGCCTATGGCATGTTCAATACCATCCACGGCAACGGCGGGAGCGACACGATCTACGCCGGATCATACGGTACGGTTGATGTGCCGAGCGGTGACAGCACCGTCTATCTGGAGGGGGTCGTCAACCACGTAACCGGCGGCAACGGCAACATCACGGTGACGGGATCGACGGGCGCCACGACGATCGCGCTCGGCAACGGCAACGACACCATTAATGCCGGCGGATATGGGAACGTCATCACGCTGGGCAACGGCAACGATGTTGTCCATCCCGGTGACGGCGCGAGCCAAACGACGGCCGGCAACGGCAACGACCGCGTGACGCTTTCCGGATATGGCAACACGGTCACGCTTGGCAATGGCAACGATGTCGTCACGGGCGGAGATGGCGCCAATAGTGTCACTCTCGGCGATGGCAACAACACCGTGAATCTCGGCGGGACGGGAAACCAGATCACCGTCGGCTCGGGAACAAACACGATCATGGCCGGCGGCGGATCCGACAACGTCGTTGCAGGCGCGGGCCACGATACAATCGTACTTGGCGGCGTTGCCAATCACGTGGTGCTCAACGGGTCCCAGGCAAATGTGACAAACCAGATTGGCCAGGACGTCATTACGGTCAATGGCGGATCAGACCAGTTTAACTTCGTCGGGTTTGGCAATCAGGCGATCATCAATGGCCCGGCCCACGTCGACATCATTGATCACGGCGCGGGTCTGACAGTCTCGATCAACTCCAGCAGCCAGGTCGATACGATCTCCGGATTTGGAAATGACGCGTTCGGCGTCGTCGCTCTTGCGAACGGCATAGGTGATTACCACTCCGTCGCCGACATCATGGGCGCGCTCAGGAGCGATGGACATGGCGGGGCCCTGCTTGCGCTGGGGAGCGGTCCTGACGCAGGGTCTATCGACTTCGTCGATACCGCGGTCAGTCAATTGCACGCATCGAATTTCATGATCGTGTAGAGACCCAGCTTCTTTGCAACGATAGCGAAGCATTCGGTCCCATGAGGACGCCCTTGAGGTTTGCCCTCGCTGGCCTGGCCGGCCGGCGCGGAAGATGGGGGCGGAGCCAAAAACTCGGAAAATTCCCCCGGACAAAAGTAAGGCGCGACTGGCATCACCACAGTCGCGCCCTACGTCGCCGGCTTATGGGGCAGGGGGGAATAGCCGGCTGTTGAGACGACTCTCAGGCCTGAGAGTCGTTCCAGGCGGGTGAAGATTTTTTTGTGCGGCCTTTTTATGCGCCCTGGGGTGAATTTCGCACACGGTTAAGTGATCTTAACGGCTGAGAACTGCCGGTCCTCCCATCGCGTTGTTCCCGGGATCGCCATGGGGCGAGGGATTGTCAGCCATGTTACAGATTCAAAAGGTATTTTTGGGTGCCGTCGCGATTGCCGCGACGCTTGGTGCCGTCCAGGTCGGTGCCGTGCAGCTGGCCTCCGGCCATGATCTGCCCGACCGCTGGCAGGCGGTCGCCGACAGGCCCACGCAAGATTCGGGTCACAACGTCAACCGTTCCGGCAAGGCCGACCGGGTCTCCGACATCAAGCAGGCCCCGGTTCCCACCCGCACCGTGTCGATGCGGCTGAACGATCTGGCCGAGACGTCGGTGTTGCTGCGGGTCCCCGCGGTCATCGAGACCGGCAACGCCAAGCCGCCGGTGCTGCTCCAGAACCGGAAGCAGGGCCCCAAGAGGCCGACGATTGCCTGCGAGCCGATGGTCAGCTCCCTGACCGAGGTCGCAAAACTGCTCCAGCCCGGCCGCTGTGTGACCTGATCCTTCCTCGCGGCCCTTGGCCACCATGGACAAATCGCCTCCCCGGCGGGGAGGGCGATATTTCACGTCCACTTGATCCCCTATCCCCTCGCGTTATATGCCGGGTTTCTTCCCCTTTTTGATTGACCGGGTAAACGCATGACGACGTCAGATACGGCCGCGCATACGCAGCCTTTCCAGGCCGAGGTTTCCGAGCTTCTGCACCTGATGGTGCACTCCGTCTATTCCGAGACCGACATCTTCCTGCGCGAGCTCGTCTCCAACGCATCGGACGCCTGCGACAAACTGCGCTATGAAGCCATCGCCAGCCCGGCGCTGCTGGGCGAGGGCGACGCGCTCAAGATCCGGATCATCCCGAACAAGACGGCCGGAACGCTCACGATCGCCGACAACGGCATCGGCATGGAGCGCCAGGAGCTGATCGACCATCTCGGCACCATTGCCCGCTCCGGCACCAAGGCGTTCGTCTCGAAGCTGAAGGAGGCCAAGGACGGCCTCGGCCTGATCGGCCAGTTCGGCGTCGGCTTCTATTCCGCCTTCATGGTCGCCGAGAAGATCGTCGTGGTCAGCCGCCGTGCCGGCGAGAGCGACGTGTGGAGCTGGACGTCCTCCGGCGGCTCCGGCTTCGAGATCGCGCGCGCAAGCGATGAGGAAGCGGCGCGCGTGGCACGCGGCACCGAGATCGTCCTGCACCTGAAGGACGACGCCAAGAAGTATCTCGAGACCTACGAGATCGAGCGCATCGTCAGTGCCTATTCCGACAACATCCTGTTCCCCATCGAGCTGGTGCCGGATGAAGGCGAGCCGCGCCAGATCAACTCGGCGAGCGCCCTGTGGCAGCGCTCCAAGTCCGAGCTGACGGCCGAGGACTACAAGAAGGCCTATCAGCAGATCGCATCGGCCTTCGACGATCCCGCGATGACGCTGCACTACCGCGCGGAAGGCCGCTATTCCTACGCCGTGCTGCTGTTCGCCCCGTCGACGAAGCCGTTCGACTTGTTCGAGCCGAACCGCAAGGGCAGGGTGAAGCTTTACGTCCGCCGCGTCTTCATCACCGACGATGCCGATCTGTTGCCGGGCTATCTCCGCTTCATCCGCGGCGTGGTCGACAGCGAAGATCTCCCGCTCAACATCTCGCGCGAGATGCTCCAGAACAATCCGCAGCTCGCGCAGATCCGGAAAGCCGTGGCGACCCGGGTGGTGTCAGAGCTCGAAAGCCTTGCCGACAAGGACCCCGAGAATTTTGCCAGGATCTGGGACGCCTTCGGCGCAGTGCTGAAAGAAGGCATCTACGAGGATTTCGAGCGGCGCGAAAAGCTGCTGTCCTTGTCACGCTTCACCACCACCTCGGGCGAGAAGCGTTCGCTGAAGGACGTCATCGCCGGTTTCAAGCCGAACCAGACCGAGATCTACTATCTCGTCGGCGACAGCATCGAGCGGCTGAAGTCCAATCCGCGGCTGGAAGCTGCGACCGCGCGCGGCATCGAGGTGCTGCTGCTGTCAGATCCGGTCGACGCCTTCTGGACCTCGATGCCATCGGAGTTCGACGGCAAGCCGCTGAAATCGCTGAGCCAGGGCGATCTCAATCTCGACCTGATCCCGCGCACTGACGAGGCCGACGAGGCGAAGCAGGACGAGCCGGCCGCCGACGAGGCCGCCACCATCGCGGTGATCAAGGCCGCGCTCGGCGAGCGCGTCAGCGACGTCAAGGTCTCGACGCGCCTCACCAGCTCCGCCTCCTGCCTCGTCGCCGACAGCCAGGGCCCGAGCCGCGAGCTCGAGCGCATCCTGTCGCAGCAGAACCGCGGCATGCGCACCAAGCCGATCCTCGAGATCAATCTGCGCCATCCGCTGGTGACGGCGATCACCACGGCGCAGGCCGGCTCCAGGGCGGTCGACGATCTTAGCCTGCTGCTGCTCGAACAGGCGCAGATCCTGGACGGCGAATTGCCCGAAGACCCTGCCGCGTTCGCGGCAAGGCTGAATCGGCTGGTCCTGCAGGGGCTGGGCGGGTAGCGCGCGCAGCGCACCCCGCTCACCTTGCCGTCATCCCCCGGAGGAACAGTCGCCTCCGGCGTGGTGTTATGCCATAGGAGGACGTCGGCACGAGATTCGACGCCGCCATCGATTCGAGGATGTCTCCATGCGCCTGCCTCTCCTGACCCTCACCGCGATTGCCGCGCTGTTCGTGGCGGCAGATGCCGACGCCCAGACCTATGACCCGCGCTATCCGGTGTGCATGCACGTCTATACTTCGGGCGGCCGGGGCGGTGGCGGCGACTATTACGACTGCTCCTTCACGTCGATCCCGCAGTGCCGGGCCACGGCGTCGGGCCGCGCGGCGAGCTGCGATGTCAATCCCTACTATGCCTTCGATGAACCGCCGCCGCCCCCGCGCAAGCGTCACAAGAAGGTGCAGTAATTGTTCGCGATGCGGCGCGCAGCAACATCCCTCATGCGTTTCTCATCCGCCCTGATCATCACCGTCGGCGCGCTGACCGTGGCTGCGCCGTCGCATGCGCAGACCTTCGATCCCAGCTTTCCCGTCTGCATGCACGTCTATTCCGGCGCGAACGGTGGCGGCGGGGAGTGGTACGATTGCTCCTTCACGTCGCTGCCGCAGTGCCGCGCCACGGCGTCGGGCCGCGCCGCGACCTGCGATCTCAATCCGTATTATCCGGTCAACGTTGCGCCGCCGCGCCTACGCTACAGGCGAGGCGGCTAGCGCCTATCGCTCGTTCGGCGTCCGGACCGACGGAGCATGCAGGACTAGGTGCCGTGAGGCGCCGCCTCGGCGAAGATCGCGTCGGTCAATTGCCAGGTCATCTTGTCGGTAGTCCAGTCGCTGGCGTGCAGCCTGGTATCGTCGCCGGGATCGACCAGGCGTTCGAACGAAATCCTTGCGACCTCGTGCCAGGCCTTCATCAGCGCGAAACGGCGGAAGACGTTGACCTGCTTCTCGTAGGCGATCTGGCTGATCGCCTCGACCATGGCGTCCGCTTTCTGGCGTTTGGCCGGTGTCAGCACCGCAGGCACATATTGAAGGTCCATCAGGATCACGTCGATCCGCTTCGCGCCGAGCAGCTGGTCGACACCTTCGCGGATGGCCTTCGTGGTGTCCGCGAACGAGGGACCGTCGGCTTGCCACACCGAATTGGTGCCGACCTGCCAGATGACGAGATCGGGATTGAGATCGAAGACGTCGTGCTCGAACCGCTTCAGCTCCAAAGGAGCGTCTTCGCCGCCGACGCCCCGGTTGATCACCTCGATTCCGACATTTGGAAATCTGATCCGAAGATCCGCCAGCAGCCGCTGCGGATAGGGCGCGATGCCTCCTTCGCCCGCCGTGGTCGACGAGCCGATCGCAACCACTCTGGCCTGCCCACCCTTCACGCGGCTGGCGAAATTCTCCAGGCGCTGGTCGAACGGCGCGGCCTGGACCGGAAACTCTGATGGATCGTGAGCCACGGGACGTCTCCCTTTCGTAGCCCTGACAACGCAGGGTAGAAAGCATAGCCCGTTTACCAGGGGGCGCCTAGCGTCGGCGAGGCCGGATCGCTACGCCTTCCTGATCCCTAACAACTCGATCACCTTGCGCCAGCGGTCGGTCACCGCCGTCTGCATGCCACCGAACTCGCCCACGTCGGATGGCCAGAGTTAATCACGTACTAACCTGGCTTTACCGTAAGCGACGTTCGCGTCCCACTCGCAAAGGTTTGGCGTGGGGATTGCAGTCTGTTGATCAACGTGTTTGCAAATCGTTGGCGGGGGGTATGGAGGCGGCAACGACGGAGA
>NZ_JASAUS010000101.1:0-34151 GCF_029953005.1 Bradyrhizobium sp. Mp27
TGGTGATAACCTGTTTCACGGAACGGTCCCTCCTTTGTGGCGTTCGAACAACGACCACGTTCTAGCACTTTGATGCTGTTGGAGCGGGCCGTTCCACCACATCAAGTTTGGTGTTACTCTTCGGTGATAGCTCCGGCTGCGCGGCGATGCGCCGCCCCGAGCGGGAGAGGCAAGCCGCTACCGATTGCGGTGGACAACGTGCCGGACACAACGGAGGCCCCCGCGTTGACGCGCTCGCGTCGAGGTCGATGATGGGACGCTTGGTCGACTGCGGATGCGTTGCGCAGGATGGCTGATGGGCACGCAGTGCCGGGTGCGTTATTTTCGAGTTCCAATCGTACAGAGATAGTCGCGCGGCATGGCTAACCCGACCGGCGAGCGGTGCTTCTCATGCATCGCGATGAAGTCTCGTTGAAGTGCCGTGCGCCTTTCAGGGTCGAGCGATGCGGCCAGCGTTTTTGTCGGACCATAGCCAGTCACAAATATGTCCCATACCGTTTGGCCGCTCGGCATGCGGAGTACCGTGGTGCCAGGTTCAAAGGCCAGATCGAATGTATCGCCAAGCAATTCCCGAACGCGGCCTTCCCGGCCCCACGCAAATGGCGAAGGAGGAGGATTGTCAGGCGGTGGCGGCATGTATGGCCGCATTGTCTGGAATATTTCTTCAACCGCACTGCCAGGCAACCAAGTGACCAACCCCAGTCGCCCGCCCTTGCGCGTGACACGTGCCAACTCGGCAGCTGCAGCCTCGGGGCGCGAGACAAACATGACACCGAACGTCGAAGTCACACAGTCAAAGCTTTGATCCGGAAATTCCAGCGCTTCGGCATCGCCGACCTTGAAGTCGATCTCCGGTGCAATCAGTTTCGCCGCCTCGATAACGCCTTCACCAATATCGATACCAGTCACCTTTGCGCCTCGATTAGATAACCGCCGCGCAGTCCAGCCCGTGCCTGTCGCAACGTCAAGGATGCGCTCTCCCGGTTGCGGCCAGATTCGATTCACGACGTGATCAATGGCGTCTGCTATACTTTGGCTCACGGTATCGTAGGACGCGCCGCCGGAACCCCAAGTCGCGGCGGGTTTGAGGTTATGAGCAAGAATTTGCGCCATGAAATTTACTCCTCGATCTCGATGGAATAATCGGCTCAGTCGCTTGAGCCCGGCGTGATGAGAACATTGGCACGCAAGACGAACCTCAACCACAGTTTACAAATCGGTTGCGGCACAATGTCTCAGTTCAAGGTAGACCGCCTAGCGCGATGATATGAGCGCGTCCGAAACAGATGCATGTCCTCTGCAACTGCAACCACGGATTTTCTCGCGCCAGATAATCTCGATAGGTTCGGCCGCACGGTCCCCGCGCTTTTCGTCGCCCTCCATAGGACCCTCGACCATCCTGTCGTGTCCGTGCGATGCACGACGTGGAAGCTATAGCGTCCTGCGAGGACATCAGTTTTGACGCATGCGCTAAATTGGGTCTGGATCGCTGCCACATAGTTGGTGACTGCTGCGCTATAATGGGACGATCCGCTACGTGCGGCGAACTCCCATTCACATACCCATTTGCATGCGAAATTGATTATAGCTGCGCACGCGCGCGTCATTGGTTGTGAGGGGTTCAAATCATGGCGAAGCACTTTTCGAGGCGCATCATGACTGATGTGCTCGTAGTCCTAGTATCTGTAGTGATGATCACGATTGCAGTGACATTTTTGGGCGATCCCATTCGGGCCCGCATCGCTGCTTCTATCCCAACCCCATTCGATCTTGCGATGGTCAAGACACTCGCAACCGCTGAACCGAGCAAACTGAGCCTTCCGCGCGCGCAACCGAGTTGCCGGCTTCGTTCCGCTCCTCTGCAATGGAACGTAGACTGGCTTTTCCGGCCGCCCGCAGCTCGCGGATGATGTGGGCTTGCTAAAGAAGCAAGCCGTCTCGGTTGGCGGCCTTTAGGCACGGCGTTTTCTTCACCTTTTGAAGAGTGACGCCAGTCGTATCGGCTGTGGATCACACATGCGCATCCTGAACGTTGCACACGCAAATTCTTCGTGCCCTTGCGGCATTTCGCGCATCATAGCAACCTCGATGCGAACCGTGTCAGCATCGAAAGCCTGACGGGAAATTCCGCATCATTTTCTTGAGGTCCCTACCTCCATTTGTAATCCACCTCACACCTGCAGCGAAGCTGCGGTCCGATATTGTCTCAGTCTTGGCGTCATTCGAGGAATTTACAGATTTCGTTCGGGCGCTCAGTCGTTCTTGCGTGGTTGGGCACCGAAACGGGAGGCCGGCATGCCAACGTCATCTCCCCTTGTGCGATGGTCGACTGAGATGCTGCCGGAGCGAACAAGGTTCTCCACGTTCCGTGAAGAGTTTACGCGGCTGAACCTCGCCTTGGACGTGATAGATCACAGCGGCGGCCGCCCGCGTATCAATGTCACCTACTTGCCGCTCGGCCCGGTTGGCGTTTGTAGCATTGTCACCACGCCGGTGGAGTTTATCCGTCACAAACGCCACCTCAAGGATAGCCGTGACCAATTCGGACTTAACATCGTCGAAGCTGGCCCGGTCCAATTTGCAAATGCTGGCCAAGAACATGTCTATGATGCCGGCGCCGCTTGTTTGGTTGACCGGGGAAGGCTGCTGCGAGTATTTGGGTCGCGTGGCGCCAGCGTCAAATTCGTGACCGTGCCGGCTGCCGCCCTTAGGTCACTGGTCGCACAGCCGGAAGATCTATCAGGTCGGCCGGTGCGTCCTGGACCGGCGCTTCGCCTGCTCCACCTCTACCTGCAATCGCTCGCATCCTTCAAAGAACCTCCGTCATCAAAACTCGCCTCCACCGTCGGCACACATCTCCTCGATCTTGTGGCCGCGACGCTCGGGCCGACCGTCGAAGCTGCAAACCTCGTTACGGAGCGTGGTGTGAAGGCAGCCAAGCTGCAGGCGATCCTGGCGGAGGTCGCGCAACGCTTCGGCGATCCCAATGTCGATCTGAACGATGTTGCTGGAGCGCTCGGTATGTCGCGGCGATACGTGCAAAAGTTGCTCGAAGAGACCGGAAAGTCGTTCACCGAGCACCTTGCAGCGTGTCGGCTTGAGCGTGCCTTCGCGATGTTGACTGACCCGCACCATCTGCATTTGGCCATCATCGATATCGCGTTTGCAGTCGGCTTTGGTGATGTTTCTCATTTCAATCGCTCGTTCCGCCGACACTTCGGCGAGACGCCATCAGGCGTGCGCGCCGCATCGATGGTGCGGCAGAAGTCATCCTGCGCCCCCTCACAATGCGCGGGCGACGGCCGTTGAAAACGCGGACAGTTCGACCTCGCAGGACGGCAGGCAGCGCGCACCGGGGCTACAGGGCTGAAAGAGTTCCTTCACCTTGATCTATGGAACACGCGAACTGGCCATAACCGGGACCGCTTCGCGTTGAAGAATGAGACCGTCGCTGCTGGGGGCCAAACGGAGACAATCCGATGAACACTCGGACACTTGCTGCAGCGCTTGTGGGAGCAACTCTGTTCGGCCTTACCGCCGCGCAGGCCGCGCCGAAGCCCAAGGCGAAACAGGCGGGCGCGGTCACCGTCACCGTGACGAACTCGCGCAAAGCGGATCTAGTCCAGCTGGAGGCGGCCAAGTCCGGGTCGCCAGACTGGAAGGAAGTACTGGGCCCGCTGAAATCCGGCAAGCAAGCGTCGGCTAAACTGCCACAGGCCAGCGATTGCCGCTTCGATCTGCGCGGGACGTTCGACGACGGCCAGTCGACGGATGCCTCCGGCATCAACGTCTGCGCCGATAAGACGCTCAACCTGACCGATTGACACAGGCTCTTTTATCGCGCTCCGCATCAGCACGACGCGGCAGACGGCAGGCGCAAGGCCACACGAAGGCCGCACAGCGCAGGGGACGAGGCCGGCCCGCGCCAGCGCCATGTGAAACTAGGGCCTATTAGGGCCCGGCAGGTTCGGGCGGGCCTTTCGTCGATCCGGAAACAGTCGGAATATGCCTACGTTCTCCATTACTTACGCCGTTTTCAACAGACTGAAGAAATAGCTGGCGGAAAGGACCACACGGTTTTGCCGTACGCACGGCCCGCCATTTCGCCGCAGTTTTTCCAGCCCTGTCGACGGAGCCGGAAACTTACAGACGAGACGAACCTGACAGCGCCGCTCATCCGGCACGAAGTCTTGGGCTCACGGAGAGCAATCCGCCCTGCCCTCGACCTCCCGCGCCCGACGCTGCCGCGTCCACCGCAAACCCGGCTCGCGAAACGTGACGACACAAGATCGCCCCTCAAGGATGAGCCGGGATGGGCGACACATACGCCAATTCCGAATTTCGGTAAAGCGGAATATCTTCACTCACGCGGCTTGACGCCCTCTCGGGTGTTTTGCCCGTCGGGCAACGAGAGCCCCGTCGCCCGCCCGGCAGTCCATCTTCCGCCTTGTATGCATTATCCCAGTTGCCATCCCCGCGGACTTCGCTTTACATGCCGGCAACTCGCCCGCGGATGACGGCCGGGGCTCAACAATCACACACATTTTCAAAGGGACGGAATATGGCGCGTAACATCCTGATTCTCGGGGCTTCCTACGGTTCCCTGCTGGGCACGAAGCTGCTGATGGCGGGCCATAACGTGTCCCTGGTCTGCCGCGCCAAGACCGCCGAGCTGATCAACCGTGACGGTACCGAGGTGCGCATCAAGCTGCGCGACGAGGCGGTGCACCGGGCGATCTTCTCGCGCGACCTGCCCGGCAAGCTCGACGCGGTGACGCCGGGCAATGTCGACCTTTCGCGCTACGACATGGTCGGCCTGGCAATGCAGGAGCCGCAATACACCAACCACACGGTCCGCGTTCTCATGGTCAAGATCGCCGCGGCGAAGCTGCCGTGCCTGTCGATCATGAACATGCCGCCGCTGCCCTACCTGAAGCGCATCCCGTCGCTCGCCGACATGGATCTCGAGGAGGCCTACACCAATGCGCAGGTGTGGGAGCGCTTCGAGCCCGGCCTGGTGACGCTGTGCTCGCCCGACCCGCAGGCCTTCCGTCCGCCGGAAGAAGCCGCCAACGTGCTTCATGTCGGCCTGCCCACGAATTTCAAGGCATCGGCCTTCGCCGACGAGAAGCACAACAAGGTGCTGCGCGAGCTCGAAGCCGACATCGACGCGGTGACGCTCGACGGTCACGACGTGCCGGTGAAGCTGAAAGTGTTCGACTCGCTGTTCGTGCCGCTGGCGAAATGGTCGATGCTGCTGACCGGCAACTATCGCTGCATCACGCCGCACGAGCCGCAGTCGATCCGCGACGCCGTGCACGGCGATCTCGCGCGCTCGCAGACGATCTACGACCATGTCGACGCGATCGCCCGCCGTCTCGGCGCCGATCCGCAGGACCAGGTGCCGTTCGCGAAATACGCCAAGGCCGCCGAAAGCCTGCTCAAGCCGTCATCGGCCGCGCGCGCGGTCGCGAGCGGCGCGCCCTTCATCGAGCGCGTCGACCTGCTGGTGAAGCTGATCTCGCATCAGCTCGGCACCCCCAATGCCGAGATCGACCGCACGGTCGAGACCGTGGACCTGAAGCTGAACGAAAAGATCGTGCAGGGCGGATCGGGCGCGCAGTAGCAGCGTGCCGGCGCTGCCGTCATAGGTCGCGCCGGCTTGCACTGATCGAATTGTCGATGCAGACCGGATCGCCCCTGAGCATGGGCTTACAATTTGGCCCAATACGGGCGATCCTGCTCAGCAGTCCGTTTGCGTAAATCCCGCATACATGCGACTGCTAGCCGTCGCGCGGGCGCCGATTTCCGCAGGTTCCGGGGCAGCGCGATGGCCGGATCGAAGGGCTGAAGAACAAGTAGAAGACGATGGATCAGACGGCGTTGCAGGTCGCTCGCGCGGTGGAGGCCGGCGCGACGACGATGAAGGGGATCGTTGACGCGACTGGATTGTCCCGCCTCAAGGTCGAGCGCGCGCTGAGCACGCTGGAGAAGCAAAAGCTCCTCATTCGCGACGGCCAGGGATTTCGGCCGGCTAACCGGCAAACGCCGGCGCCGCTGACCCGGCAATGCGGGTCGTGCAACGCCTGCTGCGATATCCTCGAGGTCGCCGCCGTCGACAAGCCGGTGAACCAGCTCTGCAAGCACTGGCAGACGGGAACCGGGTGCACCATCTACGACCGCCGCCCGCAGATGTGCCGGTCGTTCGTCTGCGCCTGGCTGCAAGGTCATCTCGATGACGCGTGGTTTCCGGCGACATCAGGCATCATCGTGCATTTCAGCCAGGACGCGGTGAACGTGACGGTCGACGACCACTGCCCCAATCGCTGGCGCGAGGAGCCTTATTTCAGCAAGCTCGTCGAATGGTCGCTGAACGGGATCAGGCGGATCGGAAACCGCGGCTACGCGACCCTCGTGGTTTCCGGCGAGAACCGGTTCCTGCTGCTCGGACGTACCATCGTTCCCGAGCCGACGTTGTTCGGAACGGCGTTCCTGCCGCTCAACACCGACACCTTCCGGTTCTGGCGCGCGACATCCCCCGAGCATCTGCAGCGGCTGCACGAGCGCATCGCCGAGATCGAGCGTATCCGGCAGGAATTCGGCTCCTGTGCGATCCCCGAGAACGAGGACGACGATCCGCAGGCCCCCTATCGGCCCGCACTCTTACGGCAATCGAATCACGCCTGAACTCCGCCGTGGGCAACACCGCGTGATTCGCACAGTGCCGCTCGACGCGCCCCGGCCGGGTTGATAAGCCCCACTCCGCGAATGATGGGGACTTGAGTCGGGGCATGACAGTTGCGATCGAGATGGGGCAGACCACGGCAGGCGCCGCGGCCGCCATGGACCTCGAGGAACTGCTGGCGACCCGGCTCCTGGTGCAGGGCAATTCGGGCTCCGGCAAGTCGCATCTGTTGCGGCGGCTGCTCGAACAGAGCGCGCCCTGGGTGCAGCAGGCCATCATCGACCCCGAAGGCGACTTCGTCACGCTGGCCGAGCAATTCGGCCATCTGGTGATCGAGGCCGAGGATCACACCGAGCGCGGCCTTCAGGTCGCGGGCGAGCGCGCGCGGCTGCATCGCGTCTCCACCGTGCTCAATCTCGAAGGGCTGGACGCCGAGAACCAGATGCGGCGTGCCGCGGCGTTCCTTGGCGGCCTGTTCGACGTCGATCGCGATCATTGGTACCCGATGCTGGTGGTGGTCGACGAGGCGCAGCTGTTCGCGCCGGCGGTCGCCGGCGAGGTCTCGGACGAGGCGCGCAAGCTCTCTCTCGGCGCGATGACCAATCTGATGTGCCGCGGCCGTAAACGTGGCCTCGCCGGCATCATCGCGACCCAGCGCCTGGCAAAACTCGCCAAGAACGTCGCGGCGGAAGCCTCCAATTTCCTGATGGGCCGGACCTTCCTCGACATCGACATGGCGCGCGCCGCCGACCTGCTCGGCATGGAGCGGCGGCAGGCCGAATCCTTTCGCGATCTCGAGCGCGGACAGTTCATGGCGCTTGGCCCGGCGTTGTCGCGACGCCCCCTGCGTTTGCATATCGGCCCGACCGACACCCACGCGCGCAATTCCACACCGCGGCTGATGCCGATGCCGGAAGCCGCGCTCGAGGATATGCGCGCCGTCATCCTGGCCGCACCGCCGCCCGATGCCAGCCGCCCGCAGCGCCGGCCTGCGCCCGATCTGCTCGAGCAGCTCCGCGCCGCGAAGGCGGCCGCGCCGGAGATCCGGCCTGAGGTGGCCGAGGTGCCGATCAGCGCCGAGGAGCTCGCCGAGCGGCGCGAGCGCGTCGATCGTACCCTTCGCGCCGTGCTCGCCGAGCCCGATGCCGGCTTCCGCGCCGTCGGCGTGCTCTATCAGGAGTTCGTGGTTCGCTGCCGCATCGAGGGCCTCGGCTCCGCCGTGCCCGACCTGAACGAATTCCGCCGCATGCTGACACGCGCACGCGCCGGGCTCGGCGCCGAGCATGCCGAGGACGACGTCTGGCAGGACGTGTCGCTGCGCGCCTCGATCCTGCCCGACGACATGCAGGGCGTGTTCATGATGATCGCACGCGCGGCGAAGGAAGGCTGGCCCTGCCCCGGCGACGCCGCGATCGCGCGCGCCTACGGCTCGCATTCGCTGCGCCGCGCCCAGCGCCTGCTCGGCTATATGGAGGAGCAGGGCCTGATCGTCTGCCAGCTCGACGGCGCCGGCCGCCGGATCGTGACGCTGGTGGAGCTGGCCTGGGCCACCGCGCCGGGCGATCCCAACGGCGACGATCTACCGGCGGAGCCGGTTCCGAGCGCGGCCTCGGCTTGAGAACGCCTAGAACGTCCCGGCGACAGTCAGGCGAAAGGTCAGCGGCTCGACCGGGTGCAGCACGTAATCCATCACGCCGTTCTGGCAAACCGCCGTCGGCGCGACGCCGCCGGTGCAGAGATTGTACAGCGTGTCGGTCTTGAGCAGCGAGCCATAGGCATAAGTGATCTGGTTCGCCTGCGTGTTGAAGAGATTGAGCACGTCGAGCTGGATGCGCCAGCCATTGTCGATGCGATAGCCGAGGCGGCCGTTGAAGATGCTGGTCGCGGACGAGCGGAACGCATTGTCTTCCGTCAGCGGGCTCGACGCCAGATAGCGCCAGCGCAAAGTCCCGAACCAGCCGGTCTTCTCGCCGAGCGTGATGCCGGCCGATGCCACCATCGCCGGCGCGTTCGGAATGTAGTTGCCGCCCGCGTTGCCGATCTGCGCTTCGGGATAGCCCGCGAGCGAGGCGTAGACCTCCGCCTGCTCGCTGTCAGTGCCGCGAAAGCGCGCATGCGTCATGGCGAGATCGGCATCGATGTCGATCCATGAGCGCGGGCGGTAATGATTGGTCCATTCGAAACCGTAGCGGCGGCTGGCGCGGGTCGCCGAGGTATCGCCGGCATCGCCGGAGAACAGGATCTCGGAATCCTGGTCGAGGATGAAAAGACTGAACGAGGTGTCGAGGCCGGGAACGATCTTGCTGCGGACGCCGACCTCCGCGCCTTTGGTGCGGACCAGCAGCGGCGACGGCGTCAGTCGCGTGGCGGGATCGCTCGGATCTTCCGTCGTGGTCGCGCCGCGCGCGTCGTTCGAGTGCATGCCGGTGCCGGCACCGAGGAAGAATTCGGTTTGGTTGAACGGGCCGAGTACCATGCGGAATTTCGGGCTGCCGAGCGCGGCGTCAGCGCGGCCGGAATTGTTGGCCTTGAACAGCGAGGTGACGTCGGCCGCATAGTAATCGCCGCGCAGGCCGACTGTGGTCCTGAGCCAATCGGTCCAGCGCACGGTGTTCTCGGCATAGACGCCGACGCTGCCCTCGCCGACCTTGTCGCTGCGAATGCTGGAGAGGAAGCCGCGCTGGAACGTGTTGCTCAGCGCCAGATCGATCGAATCATAGCGCGATTGCAGGCCGATCGTGGTTTGCATCGGCAGGCCGGCGAACGATCCGTTCAGCGTGCGCGAGATGTTGGCGCCCGCCATCAGGCGGTCGTCGTGTTGGTGGAACTGGTCGCCGAGCACGGGATCGCTGAGGAAATAGGTGAAGTTGTTGAAGAGGTCGAGCTGGCTCTTCACGACGTAGGCGTTGGCCTTCCACGACCCCACATCATCGCTCTGCGCGATGCGGCCGGAGAGCGCAAAGCGGTTGGTGTTGCCGCCGTCGCTCGGATCTTCCGAGCCGAACCGGTCGAGAAAACCGCCGGTGATCGCGCGTTGCGGCACCTGGTCGGTCGAATTCCATTTGTTGGCGTAGGCCATGCCGGTGATGGTCAGGCCATCCGTCGCGGTGCCCCGGCTGTAGCGCACGAGACCGTTCAGCTTGCGCACGTTGTCCGGATTGTCCCAGGGGCCATTGTAGGTGCCGATATCGCCGGCGACGAGCAGCGAACCGTCACCGACTTTCGCTGAGTCCATGCCGAGCAGGCGGCGATAGCCAAAACTGCCGGCGGTGATCTGCGCCAGGCCCCTGGTGCGGTCGATCAGGCCGATGCGCACGCTGCCGACAGAGGCGAAATCGCTCTCGTCGGCGAAGTACGGCCCCTTGCGCACATCCATCGCGCTGATGGTTTCCGGGATCAGCCAGTTGAGATCGGCATAGCCCTGGCCATGCGCGTGGGTGCGCATGTTGACGGGGACGTCATCGACATAGATGGCGAGATCAGTGCCGTGGTCAAGATTATAGCCGCGCAGAAAATACTGGTTGGCTTTGCCTTCACCGGAATGCTGGGTCACGATCAACCCCGGCACGGCTTCGAGCACTTCGCCCGGCCGCGCGAAGGGGCGCGCGTTGAGCTCTTCACCGGAGACGGTGATCTCGCTCGCCATGCCCGGCGGGCCCTTTGCGCCGGAGGCGACGCTGCGGGCGTCCGAGGCCGGAGCCTGCGTCGGCTGAGCCACGTGACGGCGATTGGCCGGGACCGGCTTGCTGGCTCGCCGCGATGCGGGCGGTCTCTTGTGAGGCGTCGTCTCGCCGCCGGAGACCTCGATCGGCGGCAGCTCGCGCGAGGCGTCACTGCTCTGCGCGAAGGCGCTGCCGTCATCCGCGAGAAGCATGATGGCCGAAAATGCCGTCAACGCTCCGCAACGACGGCCAGACTCAGGCCGCCTCGGTCGCATCGGCGCCCCGAAGTACATTCGCGCGGGACGCGGCGCCCGCAAACATGCGGCGATAGAGCAGGACCGAAACGAGCCAGGCGATCGCAAACAGCGCGATCACGGCGAAGCCGACATTGGCCAGCGATTCGTTCAGATTATCAACCAGGGCCCACACGCCGCCGCTTAGACCAAGCCGGTCGGCGATCAGGCCGAGCGCCTCGATGCCGCCGATTAACAGCGCCACCGCGACGGAGGCGCCGGTGATGGTGAGGTTGTACCAGAGCTTTCGCAGAGGATCGACGAAGGCCCAGCGATAGGCGCTGACCATCAGCACCGAGTCAGCAGTGTCGACCAGCGCCATGCCCGACGCGAACAGCGCGGGAAAGACCATGACGTCGACGAGCGAAGCGCCGCGCGCGGCTTCGGTCGCGGAAATGCTGAGCAGGCCGATCTCGGTCGCGGTGTCGAAGCCGAGCCCGAACAGGAACCCGAGCGGGAGCATGTGCCACGGCTTTGTCACCAGGCGGAACATCGGGCCTAACAGGCGCGCCAGGAATCCACGGCTCGCCAGCAGCGCGTCGAGCTGCGCGGCGTCATGGATGCCCTGCGCGCGCGCGATGCGAAACGTCCGCCACAGGCCGACAAAGATGGCGAGATTGATGGCCGCGATCACGAGCAGGAACAGCGCCGACACCGATGTGCCGATGACGCCGCCGATATCCCTGAGCAGGCCGTCGCCGCCGAGGTTCACCACGCCGAGCGCCAGCAGCATGGTCGCGACCACGACCACGGTGGAATGGCCGAGGGCGAAATAGAGGCCGACGCTGCGCGGCGCACCGCCTGCATGCATCAGCTTGCGCACGACGTTGTCGATGGCGGCGATGTGGTCCGCGTCGACCGCATGGCGGAGGCCAAACACCCAGGCGAGCAGCGCGGTCGCCATCACCGTCGGCCGGTCACCGAACGCCGCGAAGGCCCAGGCCCATGCGGCGACGTTGGCGGCGATGAGCCCGCCGAACAGCAGCACGGTGGCGGGCTCCACCGCCCGTAAGGACCATCTCGTCACGATCATTCCGTCCGCACGCCCCGCGCCTACGGTATGATCTTTTCATAAAATGGTCATACTGACCAGTCCCTACAGTCGATTGATGATCGGATATGCGAATTTGCAGGAAGTCGTCATGCCCGGCTTGTCCCGCCTGCGCGGCCGAAGCCGCTTCGGCGCGGCGAAGGCCCGGGCATCCACGTTCTTCGTGCCCAAAGCTAAGGCGTGGATGGCCGGGTCAAGCCCGGCCATGACGATGTGGATTGATTAAGCTACGCGGCCTCGGAGCCACCAAGATAGGCATCGCGGATGCGGGGGTCGTCCTTCAGAGCTCGCGCCGGGCCTGAGAGCACGATTTTGCCGGTCTGGAGCACGTAGGCCTCGTGCGCGATCTCGAGCGCGAGGCTGGCGTTCTGCTCGACCATGAAGACCGACACGCCTTCCTGGTTGATGGTGCGGATCAACTCCAGCACGCGGTCGACATAGAGCGGCGACAGGCCCATGGTCGGCTCGTCCATCACGATCATCCGGGGACGACTCATCAGCGCGCGCGCCATTGCGACCATCTGCTGCTCGCCGCCGGAGAGCGAACCGGCACGCTGCGACAGCCGCTGCAGAAGTTTCGGGAACAGCGTCAGCATCTTGTCGAGATCCTGCGCCACCGCATCGCGGTCGTTGCGCACGAAGGCCCCCATCAGGATATTTTCGCGCACGCTCATGTCCGCAAACAACCGCCGCGCCTCGGGAACAGAGGCGATACCACGGCGGACGATCTGCGGCGTGGTGAGCCCGAGCAGCGAGGCGCCGTCGAAGGTCACGTCACCCGAGCGTGGTTTCACCAGGCCCAAAATGATCTTCATCGTGGTCGACTTGCCGCTGGCATTGCCGCCGAGCAGGCAGACGATATGGCCGCGGCCGACCGTGATCGACAGGTCGAAGTGCACCTGCGCCTGGCCGTAGAAGGTGTTGACGTTCGAGAGCGCCAGCAGCGACTCGGATGCGCCTGTCGTCATACCACGCTCTCCCGCTCCGGCGTTTCCGACAGGCCGTGGCCGAGATAGGCCTCGATCACCTTGGGATCGCCACGCACCACTTCACCCGGCCCTTCCGCTATCTTCTTGCCCTCGTCCATCACGATGACGCGGTCGGAAAGGCGCATCACCATCTCCAACTTGTGCTCGATCAGGAGGATGGTCAGCCCCTCGGCCTTCAGCTCGGCGACGAGGCCCTGCATCTCCGCGGTCTCGGTCGGGTTCATGCCGGCGGTTGGCTCGTCGAGCAGCAACAGGTGCGGTTTCAGCGCGAGCGCGCGCGCGATCTCGACGCGGCGGCGGTTGGCATAGGACAGGCTGTAGGCGGGCTGGTCGATCCGCGGCAGCAGCCGTTCGCCAAAGCGGGTGAGAATGGCCTTCACCTCCTCGCGCAGCCGTTCCTCTTCGTCCCTGACGCTGGCCGGACGCAACAGCGCCAACCCCAATTCCAGCAGCGGGCCGATCACCGGCACCGCGGGCTTCACTGCGCGCAGCCGCGTGTGCGCGCCGATCAGGACATTGTCCATCACGCTGAGATTGCCGAAGACGCGACCGAGCTGGAACGTGCGCGCGATGCCTCCGGCCGCGAGCCGTTCGGGCGAGAGACCCGTGATGTCCTGCCCTTCGAAGCGGACATTGCCGGCATCGGGCCGATCCAGCCCGGTCACGAGATTGAACAGCGTCGTCTTGCCGGCCCCGTTCGGGCCGATGATGCTGATGAGCTCGCCTTTGGCGAGATCGAGATCGATGGCATCCACCGCGGTCAGGCCGCCAAAGCGACGTGTCAGCCCGCGCAGGGACAGCATGGGCGTGTGCTGCTCCGCCATCATATCGTCCCCAACAGGCCCTGCGGCCTGAACCGCACGAGCAGCAGCAGCACGATGCCGTAGATCAGGATGCGATACTCCGCCGCGATCCGGAACACCTCCGGCAGGCCGACCAGCGCCACCGCTCCGACGATGGCGCCGACGACGTTGCCGAGGCCGCCCAGGATCACGACCGTCAGCGCCAGGATGGATTGCTGCGTGTTGAAGGTCTCGTGGTTGATGTAGGAATAGAGATGGGCGGCGATGCCGCCGCTGACACCAGCGGCGAAGCCGCCGAAGATGAAGGCGAGCGACTTGTAGCGATTCAGGCTGAGCCCATAGGCGCGCGCGGCGATGTCGTCGTCGCGGATGGCGCGAAAGCTGCGGCCGAGATGCGAGCCGAGCAAGCGCCCCTGCAGCAGCGCCAGCACGACCATTACGACAAAGCTGAACCAGTAGATCGAGGTCGGGCTGACCAGGTCGTAGCCAAACAGCGACAGCGGCGGGATGCCGGAGATGCCGATCGGGCCGCGCGTGACGCTCTCCCAGTTCAAGATCACCAGCGACACGATCTCGCCGATGGCGAGCGTCGCGATCGACACGTAGTGCCCGCGCAGGCGGAACGACGGCGAGATCAAGAGCGTCCCGAGCGCGGCACTCATCAGGCCACCGGCGATGATGGCGAGGCCGACGGGGACGTTGAGGGTCAGCGACAGCAGCGCGGAGGTGTAGGCGCCGATCGCGAGCAGCGCGGCATGTCCGAGCGAGACCTGCCCCACCGTGCCCGCAACCAGCGTCAGGCTGAGCGCGAGCATGCCGAGCAGCCAGGCGTTGATCAGGGTCTGGAGCACGTAGAAGGACACCGGGAAGAACGGCAGGATCGCGAACACGCCGGCGGCGACCAGCAGCGCCCAACGCGGAATCCGCACCGGGCGGCTCGGCGCAATGAACGTGCCGGTGAGCGGCTCGGGCGGCGCCTGCCGGGCGCTGGCGAACAGGCCGTTCGGACGCAGCACGAGCACGACGACCAGCAGCAGGAACGCGAACAGATTGCGGTAGCTGGTGCCGAACACGGCGACGCCGTAGCTCTCGACGAGCCCGAGCAACAAGCTGCCGATCACGGCGCCCGGCACGTTGCCGGCACCACCGACCACTTCCGCAACGACGCCCTTCAGCGTCGCCTGCAGGCTCATCGCGGTGTCGATCTGGTTGTAGTACATGCCGACCAGTAGGCCGGAGACACCGCCGAGCGCGGCGGCGATGCCGAACACGGCCTGATTGACGAGGTTGACGTCGACGCCCATCTGCATCGCAGCATCGCGATCCTGTGCGGTCGCGCGCACGGCCCAGCCGAGCTTGCTGTAGCGCAGGAACACGAACAGCAGCAGCGCGCTGGTGAGGCCGACGCCGGCGATGAGCAGATCAAGAGGTCCGATCGTGCCGCCACCGACCTGGAAGCGAACGTCGGGCAGTTGGCTCGGCAGCGCGCGCGGGTTCGGCGAGAAGGTCAGCATCACCAGCTGATCGAGCACGAAGCTGATTCCGATGGTCGCGAGCAGCGGCGCGATGCGCACGGAGTTCTGGAGCGGACGCAGGCCGAACCGTTCGATGATCAGTCCGACGATCGCGGCCGCCACCGCCACCACGATGATGGTGAGCGGCAGTGGCGTATGCAGCTGCACCACCGCGACCCAGCCGATATAGGCGCCGACCAGATAGATCGACCCTTGCGCGAAGTTGATCAGCCGGCTGACGCCGAAGATCAGCGCAAGCCCGACCGCAACGAGGGCGTAGACATTGCCGACGATCAGCCCGTTGATCGTGTAGTCGAGCCAGGAAGACACGCTGATATCACCGCGTAGAGAGGAAAGCGGCCGGAGCCCCCGCTCCGGCCATCAGGTCAGGTCGGCTTGCCGTCCCAGAGCGCGAACTGGCCCTTGCGCACGACGAGCTCGGCGTTCATGGCGCCCTTGACTCGGCGGGTCGCGACGTCGAACGTTGCGGCGCCGAAGATGACGCTCGGGACGTCCTTGACCTTGGTGAAGGCGTCACGAATGGCGCGGCGATCCGTGCCGCCGATCTTGACGACGGCGGCGGCCATGTTCATCGCATCGTAGGCGTAAGCGTTGAACGCGTCGGGCTCGATCCCATTGTATTTCTTCTTGAAGCCCGCGATGAACTTCTGCACTTCGGGCCGCGGGTCTTCCGGGAAGTAGCGCGTGCCGACGTGAACCTCCTCGACCGCCTCACCGCCGAGCTCGAGGAACTTCGGCGAGTAGACCGAGCTTGCCGCGCAGATCACCTGCTTCAGCCCGACCTGGCGCGCCTGACGCGCGATCAGCGCACCATCGGAGTAGTAGGAGATCAGGATCAACCCGTCCGGATTGGCATCACGCACGCGCACCAGGGTGGAGCGGAAGTCGCGCTCCTCCGCGATATAGCCCTCGGTGACCGCGATCTCCGCGCCATATTCCTTGGCCGCGTTGACGAAATAGTCGCGGCTGGTGCGGCCCCAATCCGTGTTGAGGTGCAGCACCGCGAGTTTCTTCAGGCCAAGGCGCTTCACGGCATAGGACGCCAGCAGCGGCTGCTCGTCGGCCTGGCTGACCGAGGTGCTCCACATGAAGTCGCCGCCCTTGGTGAAGTCAGGGTGCGAATTGGTGAAGCCGAACTGCACTAGGCCCGCGCGCTGATAGATCGGCGAGGCCGCCATCGACGCCGGGCTGGAGAAGTCGCCGAGCTCAAGGACGATGCGGGGATCGGAGACGAATTTCTGCGCGATCGCCACCGACTGGCGCGGATCGCTCTGGCTGTCCTCGAAATTATATGAGCCTGCGGCCGTTGATGCCGCCGGCCGCCTGGATCTCGTCGAGCGCGAGATCGAAGCCCTGCTTCCACTGCGTGCCATATTGCGCGTTCGGCCCGGTCAGGGGACCGCTGACGCCGAGCAGGATCGGCTCGGAGGATTGCGCGAAGGCGCCGCGCGAACCGGCCGCTCCCGCCATCATGGCGGCAAGCGAGCCCTTGACCAGGGTACGACGATCGATGTTGCTCATGTACGGCTCCATCCAGTGTTGAAACAAGCAGCAATTCTTGTGCCGGTAAGATTGCCTATTTCGAGGGCTCACCGAGCGACAGCATCAGCCGGTTCGCCCAGTTGAAGAACGACGCGCCATTGATGACATCGACGATCTCGGCCTCGTCGAGGCCGGCGCGGCGCAGCTCCGCGATATTCTCAGGCCCGAAGGCGATCGGCGTTGCAGCCAGCGCCACCGACGCCTTGACCACCGCGTTCCAGCGCTCGCCGAGATCGGCCTTGACGCCCTCGTCGAGCAGACGCTGCACGTCGTCGCGGCGCTTGGAATAGGTGCTGGCGAAACGCGCATGCACCGAAGCGCAGTAGATGCAGCCGTTGTAGCGCGAGGTCGCGGCCGCCGCGAGCTCACGCTCGGCGCGCGGCAGGCCATCGGCGACGTTGTAGAAGATGTCCTTGTCGGTCTTGGTGCGGGCTTCCAGCACCTCGGGATCGCGCACGAGAAGGCGGAAGTATTCCGACTTGGCACGGGAGCGATCGACCAGGCCCGCGAAATGCCGCTCGGTCAATTCGGCCTCGGGCAGCGGCTCGATCCACGACACCCAGCCGAGTTCGTCCTGGGTGAAGACGACGGGCGGATTGACGTTGTTTGCAGCGCTCATGATGCAGTCTCCTTACGCGCCGGCCGCAGCGCTTGCGGTACCCAGCGAGGCGCCGAGCACGCGGAGGCCCGTGACGACGCGCACCTGGAACGACAGGAACGCGACGAGCTGAGAGAAAGTGACGATGCCGGTGTCGGACCAGCCGGCGGCCAGCAGCGCCTTCATGTCGGCGGACGCGGCATCGCGCGGGCGGAACACCAGCAGATGCGCATGCTCCAGCGCCGCAGCGAGCCTGGCGCCAAGAATGGACTTGCCCTCCGCGCTCGCGCGATAGATCAGGCCGGCCGTGTTCTCCACTGACAGCGGTCCGGCCGGATACGCACCGTACGGGCCTGACGTCTCGCCGCGCCCGATTTCGACCTCGATCGCCTCGGCCAGGCGCGCACCATCGGCGGTCGCCGCGAGCTTCGCCCGGTAGAAGGCGGCCACATTGGGCTCGCGGTGAAGGCCGATCACGAAGAGCGCGACTGCGGCGCGCTCCACGAGCGAAAAATCGCCGGCGTCGACCAGCTCGAACAGCGAGAGATAGCTCTTCTGCGCGTTCTCGCGCGCCTGCAGGCGGCGTGCGCGAATGCCATCCAGAGCCGTGCCCGGCTCGATCCCGGCAAGCGTGTCGATGATATCTTTCGTAGCCATCATTCAGCCTCGTGCAACGCGATCACGTTCGCTCCGATCAGCCCGCCAGAGCCACGTCAGCCACCGTCCGGGTCCAGCCCAGCGCCGGCGCGACCTTCTCTGCGACAAGCTCGATCGAGCGCAGGATATAAGGATGCGGCGCGTCCACTGAGTGCGCCTGAAAGACGAGGTCGGTCACCCGCTCCAGCGTGGCATCGGCGCGGAGCGAGGCGATGACGTCGTCGGCCGCACCGACATGCGTGTCGAATGCGGTGATCATCTCCTCCAGCGTCTCGCCCGGCCTGGCATGACCGCCCTTGAGGAATTGCGGCAGCGCGCGCCGCAGCCCGATGTCGGCAAGGCGCATCGCTTCAGTCCGGTCGTCGGCGACGAAGACGCTGCGCGAGGCCATGATCCGGGGCTCGCATCCCGGCGGCAGCGCTTCGAGATAGGCATCGATGACCGGATTCTGGATCTCCGCCAGCGTTGCGCGCGGCGCCTCCTTGGTCCGGGGCTGAGTGCGCGACAGCAGCAAGCCATCGCCGGCCTTGCCCGCGCGCGCACCACCGGCGACCGAGAACGTCGCCTGCCAGATCCGCTTGTCCAATTGGGGCCGCTGCGGATACAGCGTATCGCCGCCGGTGAGCGGCTTGCCGACCAGGGCGGTGCGGACCCCGTCCAGATTGCGGGCAAAGATCTCGTTGCGCTGGGCACTGTCGAGGCCGAAGGCGGCAAAGGCGGACGGATTGCCGCCGGTGCCGACGCCGAGCTCGAAGCGGCCGTCGCAGAGGAGATCGAGCACCGCGGCGTCTTCCGCCACCCGCACCGCGTTCTCCAGCGGCAGCGTGACGATCCCGGTGCCGAGACGGATGCGCGAGGTTTGCGCCGCGACGTAGCCGAGGAAGGTGAAGGGCGACGGCAGGCCGCCCTCGCGTTCGTGAAAATGATGCTGCGCGATCCACGCGGAATCGAGACCCGCTTGCTCGGCGCGCACGATCTGCTCGGCGGCGAAGCGATAGCGCTCCGCGGGCGGGGCTTCATCGAGGAGCCGCGTGAAGAACCCCAGTCGTTTCAGGTTTGCAAAGCGTTTCATACGACCCCTGCCGGGCGAGGATGGGCCCCGATGATGTCGGTTGCCGCAGCTCCAGACAAGCGGGCATTGCGCAAGGCTGCCCGCCGGATCGCCCCCGCGCTGGACCTTGGCTAGGCAGATTGCCTACCAGCTCGGCAGCACCGCGCCCTTGAACTTGGTCAGGACGAACTCCTTCACCTCGGGCGTGTGGTAGCTGTCGACGAGGATCTTGACCCAGGGCTTGTCCTTGTCGGCGGCGCGTACCGCAATCAGGTTGACATAGGGTCCCTTCGGGTCCTCGCGCAGGATCGGATCCTTGACGGGATCAAGGCCCGCCTGGGTTGCATAGTTGGTGTTGATGGCGGCGGCATCGACATCGTCGAGCGCGCGCGGCGCCTGCGCCGCATCGACCTCGATGAATTTCAGCTTCTTGGGATTCTCGGTGACGTCAAGCACCGTCGGCTTGAAGCCCGTGCCGTCCTTCAGCTTGATCACGCCCTTGTCGCGCAGCAGCAGCAGCACGCGGCCGCCATTGGTCGGATCGTTCGGAATCGAGACCTTGCCGCCCTCGGGGATATCGGCGAAGGCCTTGTGCTTCTTCGAATAGACGCCGATCGGGAAGTTCACGGTCAGCCCGACGGATTCGATCTTGTAGCCGCGGTCGGCCTTCTGGTTGTCGAGATAAGGCTGGTTCTGGAACGAATTGGCCTGGATCTCACCGGCATCGAGCGCGGCATTCGGCACGACGTAGTCGGAGAACTCGATCAGCTGGATGTCGAGGCCCTGCTTCGCGGCGATCGGCTTCACCGCCTCGAAGATCTGCGCATGCGGGCCCGGCGTCACGCCGATCTTGATGGTCTCGGCGGTTGCTGCGGCCGACCAGGCGGCAAGCGCGGTTGCGAGGATCAGGGGGAGGCGAAACGACATCTTGGTCTCCAAAACTCAGCGAAAATATTGGAACCGTATTCGCTTCTCCGCGAGGCGAAATCAATGAAATGGAAATCCATATTGCCGGCTTGTTGCGAGGAACACCTTCTCCATTCGGCCCAAAATAGGAAACGAATTCGCAGATCATACGGCGCGTTGCGCAAGCGTGATGGGCATCACGGCAAAGTGTCACCCCGGATGCGAGATTAGCAGCAAGGCCAACAAGGAGCTCAGCCATGACCGCCCTCGCCGCCCCGAAGTTCGCCAGTCGGAACGGCCTCGAATGCTTCGCGCTCTATGTCCTGCCCCAGGGCGTGCCGTTCAGTTCCGGCGTCGCGCCGACGATGAAGCTGATCAACGCGTCGCCGCTCAAGCTGCTGAGCAATTTGTTGCTGCTGTCGGCGCTGGCTGCCGGCGTTGCCGGCATCCAGTGAGCCTGTTTACTCGGAGCGCCAGGTCCACGGTGACAGCATGATCAGGACACAGATCGCGGCATAGGCGGCGAGCGACAGCGTGACCATGGTGGCGAGACCCGCCATGCCCGCGCCAAAGCTCGCCACTGCGATCCAGCCGCCGCCAGCCGCGATCAGGATGCGCGCGACGGACGAAGCCAGCGGTCCCATGGCGCGGCCGGTGCCTTGCACCGCGAACGAACTGACGAAACCGAAGCCGAGCGCGGCATAGGCCGGCGCGACGATGCGCAAATAGGTCATGCCCTCGCCGACGACGTCCGCATCATGGCTGAAGAGGTGCAGCCAGGCTGTCGGGAAGATCGCAACCAGCAAGCCGATCGTGCCGGTCATGACCATGCCGACCACACCGCTGATCCAGCCGATCTTTCGAGCCCGCGCGCTCTGGCCCGCGCCCATGTTGACGCCGACCATGGTCAGCGTCGCCGTGCTGATGCCGAACAGCAGCGGGATCATGATGTAGTCCAGCCGCGAGGCGATGCCGTAGCCGGCGAGCGCGGAGGTGCCGAAGAGCCCGACCGCGCCGGTGACGAGGATGACGGTGAGGTTGGTCAGCACCGCGTTGAACGCGGTGGGGACGCCGACCTTCAGCATGTCGCCGAAGATCTTTGCGCGCAACGGCACGATGTGCAGCTTCAAGCCAGTCGCGCCCGTCGACATGTAGCGCAGCAGGAACAGCATCGCCGCGCCGTAATAGAGGCCGAAGGCTATGCCGGCGCCGCCGATGCCGAGCCGCGGGATCGGCCCGAACCCGAAGATCAGTGCCGGCGAGACCGGAATGGTCACGATGGCGCCGACCAGCGTCACTAGGGCCGGCACTTTGACGTTGCCGGCGCCGCGCAGCGCGGCCGCCTGAAGGTTCACGATCCACACCGGGATGGCGCCGGCGAACAGATAGTTGGAATAGGTGGTGGCAGCGGCAAGCGCGCCGTCGGTGCCGCCGAGGGCGCGATACAGATGCGGACCACCGAGGACGACGCCGAGCGTGAACACGCCGCCGGCAATGATCGCGAGCACCACGGCATGAAACAGCGCCGCCTCGGCGTCAGCGCGGCGGCCTGCACCGACCGCGCGCGCCACCGAGGACGCAACACCGGAACCGAACCCGCCGTTCGACATCATGGTCATCAGCATGAAGATCGGGAACACCAGCGCGGCGCCGGCGAGCGCATCGGTGCCGAGATAGCCGACGTAATAGGCCTCCGCGATGTTGACGGCGGTCTGTGCCACCAGGACGGTGACGGTCGGCAGCGCGAGCTTGAGCAGCGTCGGCAAGATCGGCGCGGTCAGGAGCGCGACGCGTCTTTGCTCAGCCGCGCTTGGTGCGGGCGTAGCCGCCTGGCGAAGCGGCGCCGCGGTGTGGGCCACGAATGGCGCGGCGGACAAGGCCGGTGCGGCGGCATCCTCGACGGACATGGTTCGATCCTGTGGTTCCCTCGGACCGCCCGGTCGGCCGCCCATTGCATTATGATCATAATGTATTATTATGCCCGTAATGCAATAGAGCAGACCTCACGATTTTGTGGCATAGGGGGCGGCGGGTTCGCAGGAGGCGGAATTGGCGCGCTATGACAAGGGACACAGGGACACGACGCGGCGGCACATTCTCGATGTCGCATCGACGCAGTTCCGCGAGAGCGGCATCGCCGCGGTCGGCCTCGCCGGCATCATGGCGGAAGCAGGCCTGACCAACGGCGCCTTCTACACGCACTTCGCCTCCAAGGAGGATCTGGTGCGCGCGGTGCTGCTCGACGCGCTGGAGCGGCGCGAGCAGCGGCACAAGGACAACCTCGAAAACGGCGTCGCGCTCGAGACCGTGATCCGCGACTATCTCTCGCCCAGGCATCGCGACCGCGCGGCGACCGGTTGCCCGACCGCGGCCCTCGTCTCCGAGATCGCGCGGCATCCGAAGGCGACGCGCGAGGCCTTCACCGGCAAGATGTCCGACATCCTCGCGCTGATGGCAGCGCAAATGCCTGAGGGCACGCCGGCGGAGCGGCGCCGCCGCGCCATCGCGGCCTACGCCACCATGGTCGGCGCGCTGCAATTGTCGCGCGCGGTGAGCGACAGGCAATTGTCGGAGGAGATTCTCGAAAACGCGGTGGAAGCTGCGCTCGCGCTTGCGAAGGGCCGCTGATCTCTCGGACGGCGGTCGGGAATCGTCGTAGCCCCGGGGCGGCCTCCGTGTTGCTCAGCTCCTCGCGTCGAGCTGGCTGCTGCGGCCGGACGAACTTGCTTGCGAGGCATAAGCGGAAGCTGCGGCCGATGCCGGTGAATAGTGCGACAGCGATTCAGCGAGTTCTTCGGCGGCCTCGGTGAGCTCCTTCAGGACGGCGTCGCTGTCCGTGGCCTGGCCGCCGGAGGAATGCAGCACCTCAAACGAGATTCCATTCGGAAGATCGACATGGACCTTGTCGATCCCGACGGCGTCAGGCGTGTCGCCGTTCTGCGACTGGTCGGCGCCGGACGCCGGATCACCTGAAATCTGCTGACTCGAGAGCTTCTGCACGAAATCCTCGATGGACTTGAGCGCGCTGCTGTCGAAGCCGCCGCCACCGAAATGGACGATGCCGATCGACATGCCGTTCGGCAGGCTCACCTTGACCTCGTCGTAGGGCGTGCCGCTCTCCAGCAGAGACGAGAACATCGAGGCGCCGTCTTGTGAACCGGCGGATTTCGACTGGCTGGTGGATGAAGGCGACCCCGCCGCGCTTCCACCACCGATGCTGCTCATGCTGCCGACGCTCATACCCGCACTCCACTGTCATTGCCAACGCACGCTTTGCGTGCAATGCGCATGCCAGATGAGAGCCTCATTGCCATCAAGGGCTTATCGCGAAATCTGGCCGGCATAGCCTTCACACCGGCAACAATGTCCCGGCAGAAGCTGCCGATCTCCACGTTCGCCATTTCGTCGCACGGCCTTGCGGCCTCGCCGGCATTGCCGCCTCGCGCACGATGCAACATGATGGGCTACCGGCGACGATTTTTCTTCGAGGTGGAGGTCATTCGATGAACGAAGACGAGATTCGCAAGTCCATCGCGGAGGTGAAGCAAGGCACGCTGTCGCGACGCTCGTTCATCCGGACCATGGCTGCGGCCGGGATCGCAGCGCCGGTCGCGAGCCAGATCCTGCTCTGGAACGACGTCGCGATGGCGGATGCCACGCTGCAATACAAGCCGACCAAGGCCGGCGGCGGCGGCCCGCTCAAGATCCTGCTGTGGCAGGCCCCCACCCTGCTCAATCCGCATTTCGCGATCGGCACCAAGGATCAGGTCGCCTCGCGCATCTTCTTCGAGCCGCTGGCCGGCTGGGACAAGGACGGCAACCTCATCCCCTGCCTCGCCGCCGAGATTCCGACCAAGGCGAACGGCAGCCTCGCGGCCGACGGCATGAGCGTCATCTGGAAGCTGAAGCAGGGCGTGAAGTGGCATGACGGCAAGCCCTTCACCGCCGACGACGTCGTCTTCACCTGGGCCTATGCGGCGGACCTCGCGACCGCCGCCTACAGCACGGGATCCTACAAGGACATCACCGTCGAGAAGATCGACGACCACACCGTCAAGGTGCTGTTCAAGGCCCCGACCCCGTTCTGGGCCGACCCCTTCGTCGGCTCGGTCGGCCAGATCCTGCCGAAGCACCATTTCGGCGACTATGCCGGCGCGAAGTCGCGCGAGGCGCCGGGCAATCTGAAGCCGGTCGGCACCGGCCCGTACAAATTCGTCGAGTTCAAGCCGGGCGACCTGATCCGGGCCGAACGCAACCCTGACTATCACGTCAAGAACCAGCCGCATTTCGACACGCTCGAGGTCAAGGGCGGCGGCGACGCAGTCTCCGCGGCGCGCACCGTGCTCCAGACCGGCGAGTACGACTATGCCTGGAACCTGCTGGTGGAGGAGGAGGTCCTCAAGCGCATGGAGGCCAGCGGCAAAGGCAGGGTCGACATCACGCCGTCCGGCAACGTCGAGTTCATCATCCTCAACACGACGGACCCCTGGACCGAGGTCGACGGCGAGCGCTCCAGCGTCAAGACCAAGCACCCGACGCTGTCCGATCCGGTCGTCCGCCAGGCGTTCAACCTCCTGATCGATCGCGAGGCGATCCAGAAATTCATCTACGGCCGCGGCGGCATCGCCACGGCAAGCTTCGTCAACCAGCCCCAGCAGTTCAAGTCGGGCAAGCTGACCTACGCTTTCGACGTCGACAAGGCGAACAAAATCCTCGACGAGGCCGGCTGGAAGCGGGGCGCGGACGGCATCCGCGAGAAGGACGGCAAGAAGCTCAAATACGTCTTCCAGACCTCGATCAACGCCCCGCGCCAGAAGACGCAGGCCATCATCAAGCAGGCCTGCCAGAAGGCCGGCATCGACATCGAGCTGAAGTCAGTGACCGCATCGGTGTTCTTCTCGTCTGACGTCGGCAACCCCGACACCTACTCGAAGCTCTATTGCGACATGGAGATGTACAACACGACGCAGCCGCAGCCCGATCCGGAGCGGTTCTTGAACCAGTGCGTCTCCTGGGAGATCGCCAACAAGGAGAACAAGTGGCTCGGCCGAAACATCTCGCGCTGGTCCGATCCCGAGGCCGACAAGGCCTACAAGACCGCGCAGCAGGAGCTCGATCCGGTCAAGCGCGCCGCGCTCCTGATCAAGGTCAACGAGATCTTCTGCGAAGCCAACATCCTCGTGCCGCTGCTCTCCCGCAACATCGTCGGCGCCGGCGTCAATAGCCTCATGGCCGACATCTCGGGCTGGGACGTCGCGACCTGGAATCTGGGGAGCTGGTATCGGGTCTGACGACCGGCGCGCGAGGACCCGGCTCCCTCAAGGCGCCGGGTCGCATGCCGTATCTGCGCATGATGGCTTTGCTGAGCGCGCCCTCGGACGCATAGCCGACCTCGCCGGCGATCTTCGCGATCGGATCGGAAGTGCCGGCCAGCCGCTTGCGTGCGACCGTCAATCGCAGATCGGACAAGAACGTCATGGGTGCGACCCCCGCGCGCTTTTGAAAAGCGCGCACCAGCGTCGCGCGCGAGGCGATCGCCACCGCCGCCATGTCGTCGAGCGTCCAGTCCCGGGCGAGATCGTTGAGGATCGCCGACACCACCCGGGCCGTCACGCGATCGCGCAACAGCGACACCGTGCCATTGCCGGAGGCATCGTCCGAAAGATGATCGCGGAGCATCATCACGAACAACGCTCTCGCGAGATCGGCCGCGACCACCTCCGATCCAACCCGTCCCGCGTCGAGCTCCTCGCGGATATCGATCAGCAGGCGTCGAAACCGTTCCAGCAGCGGCTGCTCCGCCGTGCGCAGGATGATCTCGTCGGGAAGCGCGGCGATCAGCGGGTTGTCATCCGACGTCTCGAACAGGAAACGGCCGCACAGCAGCTCGGTATCGACCTCGGCCTCGACCGTTGCGCGCTGGCGGACACCATTGCGGACCTCGGTCGTAACACGCCCGACAGCGCCGCCCGTCCGGCTGCGAACCGCGTGACTGTCGCCGTGCGGCAGGAGAAGAATGTCGCCGGCTTCCAGCCGCTGCGGGCTCAGGCCCGGCCGCTCGACCACGCAAGCGCCGCGCGTGACCATGTGGAATTGCGCCCATCCCTTGCCGTTCGGCGCGTGTAGCGACTCCCAGCTGCCGCCAAACTTGCAGGAATCCTCGAATATTGGACGGATCCTGAACAGCGGCACCATCGCCTTCAACAATTCCGCCGCGTCCGCCTCCGACATCCCTCTCCCCTTGATCCGCCCGGACATGTCTCCGAGCCGCCCGGCCATTCCATGGAACAGCCAGGCGCATCTACCCTACGAGCGGGCCGTCCCGCGCATGAGTGGACCAGTGCTCATGGCTTTTAACATATCCTAACGAGCAATCCTCACGGTGTTCGGTCAATGTCACGGCATGAAGGCGGCAGGGATTTCCAACAATCAGGTTCATCGAGGGGAGATCATATGACGTCCAGGACGCCAGTCGAGTTGTTGCCACGGCCTGCGAATGTGTCGCGCCGTGGCTTCGTGGGAGGCCTGTCGGCGGGCATCCTTGGCGCGGTAGCGTCCGAGGCGGCGGGCGCCGAGACGCTCGCCGACGTCCCCGATCGCGGGCCCGGCGCCGATCTCAGCGCGCACAGCGAACGCTCCCGGTTTGCAAAACTCGATCGCATTCCCGAGGCGACACCGGGCAAGCGCAACGTCGATCCCGGCGATGCCATCAATTCCAAGACGCCGCACCAGAAGCTCGTCGGCAACATCACGCCGACCGACCTGCATTACGAGCGCAGCCATTCCGGCGTGCCCGATATCGATCCCGCGCAGCACCGGCTGCTGATCCACGGCATGGTCGGCAAGCCGCTGGTGTTCAGCGTCGACGATCTGAAGCGGATGCCATCGGTCACGCGCGTCGTGTTCATCGAATGCACCGGCAACGGCTGGGAGAACTGGAAGAAGGCAGATCCTGACGTGACGGTGCAGAACACGCATGGTCTCGTCAGCACCAATGAATGGACCGGCGTGCCGCTCAAATTCCTGATCGACCTCGTCGCCAAGGACAAGGGCTCGAACTGGATGCTGGCGGAGGGCGGCGACGGCGCGGGCGTCGATCGCAGCATTCCCCTCACCGACGAGATCGTGAACGAGGCCTTCGTCGCCTACGGCCAGAACGGCGAGCCGCTGCGGCCCGCGCACGGCTTTCCGATGCGGCTGGTGATGCCGGGCTTCGAAGGCAACCTCAACATCAAATGGCTGCGCCGCCTCAAGTTCGGCAGCGAGCCCTGGATGACGCGCTGGGAGACGGCGCGCTACACGCAGCTGCTGGCCAACGGCAAGGCGCGGCAGTTTCAGTTGCGGATGGAAACCAACTCCGTCATCACCCAGCCCTCCGGCATGATGCAGATCCAGCCGGGTTATAACCGCATCTCCGGTCTTGCCTGGAGCGGCCACGGCAAGATCGCCGGGGTCGAGATCTCGACCGATGGCGCCAGGACCTGGAAGCCCGCACAGCTGAGCCAGCCGGTGCTGTCCAAGGCGCAGGTGCGATTCCAGATGGATTGGGTCTGGGACGGCAAGCCGACAAAAATCGTGAGCCGCTCGACCGACGACCAGGGCAACGTTCAGCCGGACCGGCAGTCCTTCATCGCCGCGATGGGGACCAACGCGCTGTTTCACTACAACGCCCAGCAGACCTGGAGCATCGACGAAGCCGGGAGGGTCCGCAATGTCCTCGCATGACAAGCTGTTTCTCGCCGGCATCCTCACCGCCGGCCTGCTCGCCGCGCCCGCGCTGGCGTTCGATTTCGGCCGTCCGGCAACGCCGCAGGAAATCAAGCTGTGGGACATCGACATCGGTCCTGACGGCAAGGACCTGCCCGACGGCAGCGGCACGGCGGCGCAGGGCAAGCAGATTTTTGCTGACAATTGCGCGGCCTGTCATGGCGACAACGGCCAGGGCGGCATCAAGGATCGTCTCGCCGGCGGACAGGGCACGCTCGCCTCCAACATGCCGGTCAAGACCGTCGGCAGCTTCTGGCCCTATGCGACGACCCTGTTCGACTACATTCATCGCGCGATGCCCTATCCGACGCCGGGCTCGCTCAGCACCGATGAGACCTATGCCGTCACCGCCTACATCTTGAGCCTCAACGGCATCGTTCCCGCCGATGGCAAGGTCGACAAGGACTCCTTGCCGAAGATCAGGATGCCCAATCGCGACGGCTTCATTCCGGAGCCGGAATTCGATCCGGCGCGATTATTCCGCAAGAAGTGAGCCTGACATCATGAGGCTCTTCACGCTGGTCGGGATCTTCGCATTGGTCGCGACATGTTTCTGGGAGACGCAGGCAATGGCTACAGACGGACTCATCACCATCAAGAGCAGTTTTGGCCCGCAGGACACGATGACGCGGCTCGAGACCGAGGTGAAGGCCAAGGGCCTCACCGTATTTGCCCATGTCGATCATGCCGCGGGCGCTGCCGCCGTCGGCATGACTCTGCGGCCGACCGATCTCCTCATCTTCGGCAACGCCAAGGGCGGCACGCCGTTGATGCAGCAGGCGCAGACCGCCGGCATCGACCTGCCGCTGAAGGCGCTGGTCTGGCAGGACGAGCAAGGCACGACCTGGCTGTCGTACAACGATCCGGCCTATCTCGCCGGCCGTCATGGCGTCGGCGAGCCGGCCAGGACCGCCATCGGCGCGATGACCGCCGCACTGCATGCGATCGCGACCAAAGCCACCGCACCGTAAGCGCGGCCCGACGGCCGCGTGAGGAGAGGTTCATGAACGAGACCGGCGGGCAACCGTCGCCACCCGAGGCGCAAGACAGCAAGCTCGCCCGATGGCTGGTCATCGCGGCATTGTGCGCCATGCTCGTCGCCGCGAGCGTTCTCGGCTATCTCGGCTGGACCAGCACCGATACCAGCGTGCCGGCCTCCGGCTATGTCGCGCTGGTGCTCGGCGTCGTGTTCTCGCTGGCCGTCGGCGTCGGCCTGATGGCGCTGGTGTTTTACAGCAGCCGCAAAGGCTATGACGAGCCGGCGGTGCTGATCCGGGAGCCGGAGAGCGATGCGGAGGATCGGCGGACGGACCCGCGTTGACGCCGGTACCTGCTTTTTAATAATCGCCGCGAGCTGTTTCCACATCGTCATTGCGAGCGCAGCGAAGCAATCCAGAGTCTTTCCACGGAGGGATTCTGGGTTGCTTCGCTGCGCTCGCAATGACGGAGTACGGGGCGGACAACGTCACTCTTCTCTCCTGCATTTTGGATAGCGAACACACCTTCGCATCCTCGCAGCGCATTTCGCCCGAGCTTTGCTTGATCTCTCCACCCTCGAAGCCAAGAGGGCGCAGGGAAGGCCGGGTGCTGACCTCGCACCCGCGGTCCACTGCGCGAAAGGTAGCGCAAGGAAACCGCACAGCAGCATACAGGTGGTGCCGATCACTCGGCCTTCCCTGCGCGATAGTCGGACGGCTTATGCCGCGCTCTCCCGGGAGCCGAGTTCCCTTTGGCCTCCCTCGTCCTTGCGAAAGTCACCAGCACCGCGCCGGTTGACGCGACTGCCGCATCCGCAAGCACTTGACCGTAGCAACGACGGCCAGGACCACACGGCTCTATTTTGATCCCCGGTGAGCCGATCTGAGCCTCTATGAGCCTATCTTTACCCTTTAAAAATAGGCATCTCCGGAATTATGCTTATCCGGCAAGGCGCTGGGGCGCTCGCTGTAAACCGCTGAGCTGGGGCTAGCCCCGAGCCCTATCCCTTGCAAAGACCGGCTCGAAGGATGGCCCCAGCTCGGCTTCAACCCAAAACAGAGAGCTGAAGCATGTCCAATATCACCACCGCCGAGCGCGAGCGCAAGCACCGGAACATCACCACCAGGATGATCGAGAAGCCGGTGGCCCGGCAGACCAAATACTATGACGCCGAGATTCGCGGCCTTTACGTCAGCGTCCTGCCTTCAGGTGCGGCAACCTTCAATTTGAAATACACCTGCCCCATCCTCGGCAAGCGCGCCTCGCTCAAGATCGGCGTCTTTGATCGCGAGAAATTCAGCGTACAGAACGCCCGCATCGCGGCGATGGCGTTGAGGTATCGCATCGGCAGCGGCGAGGATATCGCGGCGCTGGCGCGGCAGGCCAAGGCTCGGCGGGCCAAGCTGAGCGGCGTCAGCGTCGATCAGATGGTCGATGAATACGTCTCATGGATGCAGGCGCCGGTGCGCAAGCGTGACGGCGAGCTGCGGCCCCGTCTCGAAAGCTGGGAGACGCTTGCGAGCCAGCTCAACCGCTTCGTTCGCCCACGCTTCGGCAAGATGATCGCGAGCGAGGTTACCAACCGCGACATTGCAACGTTGCAGGCCGATATCCTCGCAGGCAGGACCGGCAGCAAGCCGTCGCTCAGTAATGCGCGCCATATGCGCAAAGGCGCGAGCGGCTTGTTCAAATGGGCTGCGCAGCCGAGCCGCGCTTATGTTGACCGATCACCCTGCCATGATCTGGAACCGCTGGATCGCGAGCATCCGCGCACGCGGGTGCTGAGCGACAACGAGATCAGGGTGCTGTGGCATGGTCTCGACCGCGAGGACCTGCCATGGGACCGCAGGACGCGGCTGGCGCTGAAGTTCGCGCTGGTCAGCATGCTGCGCAGCGGCGAGCTGCTGCCAATGCACCGCAGCGAGCTGGCGATCGAGAGCAATGCTGGTTTCTGCGTCAACGTGCCCTTCAAACGGCTGAAGAACCGGAAGCACAGACCGAACCCGCACCCGATGAAGCAGCCGCTCTCCGATCTCGCGATGGAGATCATCCGAGAGGCCGTGACCAGCAGTGAGCAGCAGTTTATCTTCGAGAGCCCGGTCTATCCCGGCCAGCCGCTGAACCGCCATGCGATGTCGGTGGCATTGCGAGGAACCAAGCACGAGAAATGCAGGGGCAAGACCAAGACGGCGGGCCTCTGCGAGCTGCTCGGGCTTGCGAAGTTCACGCCGCATGATCTGAGAAGAACAGCAGCAACGCTCGCGGGCCGCCTGCGCATACCGCGCTCGCAGATCGCCATTGCTCTCGGCCATGCCGACCCATCAGCGCCTGTAGTGACCGGCGTCTATGATACCGCTGACCGCACGCCAGAGGCCCGTGAGGTGCTGGAGAAGGTCGCAGCAGAGATCAGGCGCATCATCAATAGCCCTGCCGAGGCGACAGCGCCTGACGCGCTGATGCCGCTCGCTGCCTGAGCCTGACATCATCTTAGAAAAAATGAGCCCGCCCCATTGAACCGGGGCGGGCTTTCTGCTGGCATCAGCTGGGGGCGAAGATGGGAGGGAAGGCCGATGGACCAAGCCTTGCAGCAGCTGTTCGTGACGATCATCGAACAGGCCATTGCCGAGCACGGCATGCGGCTGCCGATCATCGTGTGCAACGTCGCCAACAACGGCAGCGTGTTAGTGACACGAATCAACGAAGGCGCGGAGCCTGACACCTTGGCGCAGCATTATGAGAACAACGCGTTCGCGTTGCCCATCAACGTCATGCTGGTCAGCCAGAACAACAAGGCGGTGCGCGTCGTCATCGAGCGCGAGGGCAAGGTCGGCAGGTTTCACTGAGCGGGGTCGAGATCGACGCGCTGATTGAAACTGGGTAAAGTGCGAAGCTGAAACCTATGCTTCGTCATCATCGTCATCGTCGCCCTGTTCGTCATCATCAGAATCGACCGCCATAGCCTCGATGTAGTCGCGACGAACAGCCCGTAGCGTGCGACCAGACGCGGGATCGGTGAGGAAGAACCACCATCCCCCGGTTTTCTTTCCGTAAATCGCGGTTGCGGCTTCCCTAGCGTTATCAAAAGCCTCGCCATCCACCTCCACACGCCCATCCGCCAACAGAGTACCGACCCGATGGCTGAATTTCTTGCGCTTTGGGGTCAATTGCATTCCTGGATGCAGAAGACCCGCATTGATGAGGTCCGTCAGCTCTACCTTTCTTCCCGGTCGCCGCCGGGCTACGGCAAAGCCGGAGCGATGATCGGGGGGGACCGCCCAAATCCCCGTGAAGAGCAGAGCAAGGTCCTGCGTGCGCCGGCGAATTGAATCGTTATTCCACTCCACTCCAGCCTTTTTCAACAAATCCCTATTTAGAAGGAGCACGTCATGCCCCTCAAGACCCGCCCGTTTGCTGTTGTTCCCGCACCAAGGGCCGTTGGAAACGGTTGAATTTAGTTTGCCGGTCAGGAGGGTAAGATTACCTAACGTATGTATAAGCCGATCTCGCTCCTCCTCGTCGGAGCCCTCTGGCTGCCAATGCTGCTGCCATTTGCGCGGCATCACATGCTCAATCGCCAGCTTCCCGCGCGCCACGCGCTCACCTCCGAGGCCGTGCTTACCATCGCGCCAGCCGCGCAGATGATCCTCAATTGCTTCGAGAACCATCCTGAGGCGTCCACGACGCAGACGGCGATAGGCTTGGAGATCAGTGACCTCCTGCTCAAGCTCAGCGTCGTCCGGCCAATAGCGGCTCTCCGCGGTCTGTCCTGCGAGAAAAGCCTCAATCTTATCGCCTACCGTCGCTCTATCCCAATCGCGAAGCTGCCCAACGAGTTCAGCAATTAGCTGGTTGTAACCCTTAGCAGTCGCGCGCACGATCGCTCTGCGAACCATCCAACTTTCGATTACGTCCAGTGCTTTAACTAGCTGAGTTTGCGGAACGGGAGGGTTTTGCGGATCGAGAAGAGCTAGAATCAACGGCTTAATTACCTCGCTCTCAAGAACACCTGTCCGATAGCCGAATAAACCCAGTCGATCTATCGAGCTGCCTTCTCTCGAAGCAGCTTCGATGAAATTGCGATAAATTCCGGCAGCTGCGTGGATTTGCTCAAGCAGTTTCTGCATAGGAGGACGTGCGTCATGATCCACAAAACGCTTAAACCGGTCAAAGACCTCCCTCGCAACTACTTCCTCGCCCGTCTGCGCTATGAGCCAATGATTCAAAAACACAGAAGATCGAGGATAGCGGAATCTGCCGACACTTATTTCAGCTTCCCAGAAGCCGGTCTCAAAGTCCTTCCAGTACTTCTGATAGGCGTCTTCAACATCTGCTCCAGATTCTAGAAGACGTTGGAAGATAAGATTCTTGATCAAGTCAGCGGCTGTGAGCTGGGCTCCTCGCGCATTTAGTGTCTCGAATATCTCCTGAGCATTTTCGTCTGAGCCCAGATCGATTACAACCAATTGAACCAGTTCGCGCACTGAGCGCTCTATCGCAATAGCGCGCTCTTGCACCATTGCGGGCCCCTTTTCATTGAGCCATTCGCGCGATTGCTCGCAAAAAAATTGGTGAGCCTGCGTCATTCGCTCGTTGCGGAATTTGAGCGCCTCGTGATCGACAGGGGGAGCTGCGCCCATCACCTCATTGAAAGCCGGCCTGTCTCGGTTGGTCGGCCACACCTTAAAACGGTCCTCTGGCTTAGAACAGAATGGCTCGGCATTGGCGACAAGCGGCTCGATACGCGCTGCAGAGGGTAACGCTTGGGCCGCGGTCAATTCAGCACCGAGCGCATCGAGCAACAGCTGCAGCGTAGTCAACCTTTGTTGACCGTCAATGATTGTGCGCTGTTGCATCAAACCAGCTTGGTTCGGCATTTGCTGTAGCACAACGGCACCAAGGAAGTGAGGCTGGTGCTTTTCGGTCGGATGAGCAAGCACACGCTCAGCAACGCGTTTCACATCCTCCCAAAGTGGCTCCCATTGCGTTTCTTGATTCCAAACGTAAGGCCTCTGAAACAGAGGCACGACCAGCCGTTGCGGCTGCATGAATACCATTTGGGGTGTTCGGACCTGCGTCTCCATGTCTAATTCCCCAACCTGCTATTTCAGATGATTCGGTCTCAGCTTACGGGCTGGTGGAGTTCTTTGGCAACCGGTGATAGTGATGCTTAATTGGCTTCAAGTATCGCGTCAGCAAAGCGGACTTCGCCAGCGCGATTGAATGATCGAGATGCGGTCGGCATCGTGATCATCGCAGCAAACCGTCGAACTTGCCCGGTGGCGGCGGTGCGTTGATCCCCGCTGCGATGCGGCTCCTAGCCCGTCTTATTCGTAAGAGTGCGCCTGAGGGCTGGCGAGCGTGGTGTAAAGCGCTGATACGGCGTAGGATTCGGTTGTGAAGCCAACCCCATCACCTCCAACCGCGAACGCCACGCCCGCCATGACCGACGATACGATTCCGCCCTTCTCGTTTCCAGCCATTCACGCCAAGAAAGTCACAGCTGCCTTCGATGGTGGGCGCCTAACCTCGAACGGGGGCGTGATGCTTCTGGCGATGGCCGAGCGGCGTCTCGGCTTGGCCGACAATCTGGCCCGGGTGTTCCCGGATCGGCGCGATCCGACGCGGGTCGTGCAC
>NZ_JASAUS010000102.1:0-33777 GCF_029953005.1 Bradyrhizobium sp. Mp27
GTCAACGCATACAACGACAGAGCCGAGCCCTTCGTCTGGACCAAGAAAAAGGTCCGTCAACGCCGTTTCAAAGGCCGCCGTATCACTCAGCTCTGATTCCGGGTACTAGGAGCTGTTGGGCGGCACCCGGCCGCCGCCCAACAGCGGCTCAGCTCGATGCCATTACGGTCACAATATTAAATTACGATCGTAATTCAATAGAAATGGCGGCCTCGCCGGGGACACATGAGCGTGAGGTGCCGACGGACCGATGGATTGCGGGCAATGATTGGTCTCAACGGCGACTTCTGCTTTGGGCCCAAAAGCCGGCATTGACCCAGAGCGCTGGACGTCTGCTAAGCGACATGTGGCCTGTGGAGTCGGCACCGCTCCACGCCGGCGGCCAGCTCAAAGCTCGGAGACCAATTCCACCAAGATCTGACGCAGCCACGCATGAGATGGATCGTGATCGTAGGAAGCGTGCCAGAGCAGTGAAACAGCTACGTCCTGCAAATCCACCGGAGGCTGGCTCAGGCTAAGCTTCAGTTCTGTGGCGAACAACCGAGCCAGCCGCGCGTGCATTGTCACGACGACAGGTGCGCGTGCCACCAAGGCAGGGACAGTGAGGAAGCGAGGCGCAGTGCTGCCCGATGCGTCGCCGCTGTAGTAGTAGCCCTGCATCGGCACCGCCCGGCTCCGGGGTGGCGGGCACCGCGGCGAGACTCGCGTACTGGCCGAGAACCAGAACGGCACGTCGCCTTCGTCGGCAAGCGCAAGGTCGATAGTTCAATGCAGAACCGTCACACCATGCGTCTGCAATGCCTCGATGACGCCGTCGAAGATTAGCGCAACGCCCATCGCCGAGACGAAGAAGCCAACTATTCGGGTGATCGCATCGATGCCCATTGCGCCGAGTCTGTCGACAAGTTTGCCGGCATAGGCCAGACACAGGTAGGTGACGACCATCGTCGCGAAAATTGCCACGACGATCGCCACGAAAGAGGCTAGTTCCGCCGATGATTGCTTGATCGTCGAAGTCATGCCGAGGATGGTGGCGATAGCGCCCGGTCCGCACATCAGCGGCATCGCAAGCGGCACGAAGGCTATGTTGCCGCCCTGTTTCGCGCCACCGGCCGGAATCACGCCACCGGAAGCGGATGGTGAAAATAGCTCAAAGCCGATCTTCATCAGGATGATCCCGCCGACGATGCGGACCATGCTCAGCGGCACGCCGAACAAGCGTAGGATCAGCGTTCCGAAGATCAAGAAGAAGAGACATAGCAGCAGCGCATAGAAGCTGGCTTTCCATGCCACCTGGCGATGTGTGGCGGGGTCCCTGCCTTCCAGCATCTTCAGATAGACCGGCAGCACCTCGAACGGATTTATTATCGCGAGCAATGTCGCGAAAGTCCCCACAAACAGCGAGAGTTCGTGACCCATCGGCTCTTGTCCCTCTCGAATTTGGGGTTTCTCTCACTTCTGACCGGTTAAGCGACTAGCTCTGAGCCTGCGCCTCACCCCTTCTCCGGGTGCTCGACTTCGGTGAAAAGGCTTCCCTGTGCCGCACCTGAGCCTGCGCGGCCGCCGCCGGCACCGCGGAGCACCAATGCTGCACCCACTGCGAGAACCGCACCCACGAGTGGGCCTGCGACATACACCCAATAACTCGTGAAGTCGGTTGCGACCAAGCTCGGGCCGAATGTGCGCGCGGGATTCATCGACGCTCCCGAGATAGGGCTCCCCCACAGCCCGGCGAGCGCAATGTACGCGCCGACGCCGATTGCGCCGAAGATCCCGATGTTCTGGGCGCCGGAAGCCGTGCCGAGAATGACACTGACGAGACCGAGCGTCAGCACGGCCTCCATCAGGAACGCATCGGACGCGGAGTATCCCGACGCGGGATAGTTCGACCCGTAGCTGGCCGACACGTTGATCACCGCGTGCAGGAACAGTGCCGCGAGCGTCGCGCCGATCAACTGCGCGACGATGTATCCCGGCACGCGACGCCATGGGAAGTCGCCACGCAGCGAGAACGCGATACTGACTGCGGGATTGAGGTGAGCGCCGGACACCTTGCCCATGAAGAGAATGATCGACATCACCATCATACCGGGTGCGACGACCGCAGCGGCACGGCTGATCGTGCCGGGAAAGGCCTGCCCCATCATGCCGCCACCGGCCGCCACCAGGACGAGGAAGAACGTTCCGAGCAGCTCCGAGAAGAGGCGGCGCCACTCTTGGCTCGGATCGTGGAAGTCGTTCAGCGACGCGATGAGCTCGTGATTCAGATGGCTCAGTGTGCGATCGGCCTCTGCATGCGCCATGAGCTGCTCTTTCCTCTAGTCGATGCCGCTGTCTGTTAGCCTCTCTCACCGGGCCGGTTAGGCTCGTCGGGTATCTTTGACACGCTTGCGAATTTCTCGTGCTGGATGGGCATGCCTTCAATCCTCCAAGACGGGACCACACCAGCCGGGCAGGTAGCTCGCCTCCTCGTCTTTGGCCAATTCCAGGGCTCGCTCGAGGGCGTCCTCGAAGTGGCTCTCAACGGTTTTGCGCTTGACCCGTCGACGCAAGAAATCCGCCCACAAGAATTCGCTGAACGGCGTCGTGTCCTTGGCAAACCCGCCGGCGCGTCGCAGTTCACCCGCCAGCGAGCGGAACGGATCGTCAATGAGCCCGGCCACGGTCTTCGGCAAATCCTTGTAGTGGCGCCGGCGGCCCTCGTCGTCGTACGGATGCATCCAACTGTGATTATCCAGGACGAACCAGAACGAGTCGGGCTCCAGGGACCTGAGATTTTTCACCACGGTAACCATTATATCTTCGACGCCTTCGTCATGCAGCGCCCGCGCCAAATGGTGATGATCGATGACGTAGTGGCGGTCCTCCGGGCCGAGCACGACCGGGATCATATGCTTGCCTAGAAACTCGGCTCCTTTCTTTTTGCTCTCATCACGCCAGCGCTTGCGCTTCTCCTTGACCTCCCGAACGCCGACGGTCATCTGGGTCGGCCGCAGGTCTGCGATCGCAACGGGCTTGAGAATGGGTTCGCGAACCGACATCATGCGGGCTCCTTGATCATTAGTCCCGAAATGTCCGCTTTCAGAAGAAGACGTCGTCGCCTCGTCAGCAAACGAACAGCCTTCACCTTATTGCTCCCGGACGCCTCCCTTGACCGTCGACAATGAAACGCCCGCATTCCAAAGTAGCCGATTTTCGCGGGCGGATTGGTCAGGGTCGTCACTGACTAAGTTCACGCCTTTCTACCACGCCCGCCATGTCCGAGTTGGGTCCATCAACGGACCTTGGGGCGTTCAATAGAGACTTCCGCTTTTGCCCCGTGAACGGACATCGTCAGACGGTCGGACCACTTCCGAAAGTGCCCATCAGCGGACATTGCCAAGGTCTCCGGCCGGGCCCCGAGAAAGGGACGCCCGGCCGGATTTGCCGTGGCATCAGTTGTTCGCGCCGGCGCGCGCGTGCCGAATGATCTGATGCTCGTCGCTGGTGAGCTGCACCGGCCCGACCTTGAAGGTGAGCTTGTCGATCTTGCCGCTGAAGCGGAAGGGGACCTGATAGTCCTTGTCGGCAACGGGGGTACGGGTATCGACACCCACGTCGAAGGTTTCGTCAATTGACATGATGAATGGAAGGGTGTGCGGGACTTTGTTGGTTGCAGCCTCCTTATCGTCCACCTTCAGGACACCCGTGCCGCCCTTGCCGAAGCCGGGTCCATCGTATTTGAAGTCGAACACGATGGTGTGCTTGCCCGGCGTGAGCGCGTCCTTGCCTTCCCAGCGGAAGCGTTCGAGGTCGGCCAAGTTATAGACGAACACCGGCTTGCCCTTGAGCAGATACAGGCCGTAGCCGCCGAAGCGGCCGCCGAGGGTGACGATCATCCCTTCGCTGCTGTCCTGTGGGCCCGTACGCCCAACAGTTGTGCCCGCGCCTGGAATGTCGAGCTCCGCGGTGATCGTATAGGACCTGTTCAGGATGCTGGGTGCATCGCTTGTGGGGATACCCGACAACTCACCCGAGTAGGTGAAAGTGTTCCGACCGGCGGTCGCGCTTGGCCTTGGTGCGATGGCGCGTTGAAGAACAGAGTTATCCAGTGGAAACACGTTGTACTTTGTCGCTTCCACCAAGAACAGCTCCTGCAACTCGCGCAGCTTGTCAGGCATCTTGGCAGCGATATCATTGCTCTCCGAGTAGTCCTCGGCAATGTTGTAAAGCTCCCACTTGTAGCCGTTGACCACGTCCGCGGGCATCTTGGCGGTGCCCATGAGCCATGGCGGCGCAGGTGGCGTTGTCGCCGCGATCCAGCCGTCGTGATAGATGGCGCGGTTACCCCACATCTCGAAGTACTGCGTCGTTCGCGCGGACGGCACGTTGGCGCTCGACTTGTCGAAGGTGTAGGTCATGCCGACACCTTCAATCGGCTTTTGCGCAACGCCGTTGACCATCAGCGGCGCCGGAATGCCGGTTACTTCAAGGATGGTCGGCACGATATCGATCATGTGGTGGAACTGGGTGCGGATGCCGCCCGCATCCTTGATACGGTTCGGCCAGCAGATCGCCATGCCCTGACGGGTGCCACCGAAGTGCGACGCGACCTCCTTCGTCCACTTGAATGGCGTGTCGAAAGCCCACGACCAGGCCACCGCCATGTGCGGATAGGTGGCGGACGAGCCCCAGGCGTCATACGCCTTCAACTGCTCGGCGATCGGAACATCCAATATGCCGTTGTAAGCGGTATACTGGTTGGGAGTCCCGCGCGTGGTGCCTTCCGGACTCGTGCCGTTGTCACCGCTGATGTAGATGATCAGCGTGTCGTCGAGCTTGCCTTGGTCCTGGACTTCCTGGATCACGCGCCCGATCTCGTGGTCGGTGTAGGCGGCATAACCGGCGAACACTTCGGCTTGCCTCGCGAACAGCTTCTTCTCATCGGCCGTCAAGGCATCCCACTTCTGCAGGTCGTCCGGCCACGCTGTGAGCTGCGTGTTCTCGGGGATGACGCCAAGCCGCTTTTGATTGGCGAAAATCTGGTCGCGCAGGGCGTTCCAGCCCATGTCGAACTTGCCCTTGAACTTGTCGATCCATTCCTTGGTCGGCTGATGCGGCGAATGGGTGCCGCCGGGCACGTAATAGAGGAAGAACGGCTGATCCGGTGCAGCCGCATTGAGCTGTCGCAGGTGGGCGATCGCGTCGTCCGCCAAGTCCGTGGTCAGATTGTAGCGGAGGTTTCCGACCCAGGGGAAAACCTGGGTGGTGTTTCGGAACAGGTACGGCGTCCACTGGTCGGTCTCGCCGCCCAAGAAGCCGTAGAAGTAGTCGAAGCCCATGCCGATGGGCCATTGATCGAACGGTCCTGTCACGCCGTACTGATAGCTCGGCGTATTGTGGTTCTTGCCGAACCAGGAGGTGGCGTAGCCGTTCTGTTTCAGGATCGTGCCGATCGTGGCGCTCTCCGGTCCAATGATGCTGTCGTAACCGGGATAGCCGGTCGCTTGCTCCGAGATGGTGCCGAACCCCACCGCGTGATGATTGCGGCCCGTGATCAGCGCCGCTCGCGTCGGCGAGCAAAGTGCCGTGGAGTGGAACTGAGTGTAGCGTAGCCCCATCTGCGCAATGCGATCCATCGCAGGTGTCGGGATGACGCCGCCGAACGTCCCCGAAACTCCGTAACCCTGGTCGTCAGTCATGATCAGGAGCACGTTGGGGGCACCCTTGGGCGGCACCACGCGGGCGGGCCAATACGGTTTCGACTGGCTGGCCTGAAGGTTGATCTCGCCGCCGAACTTCGGTGGCGGCGCGGAAGATATTTTCCATCTATCGTCGTGGTGGCCCCGGGTGAGCCCGGCGTGCCGGTGGTCTGCTGCGCGAGGCTGGTTGTTCCCGGCGCGCACAGCAAACAAGCGGCAGTGAGCGCGGTGCCGCAAAGCAGCAAGTTGCGGCGGCTTAGTAGGCGGCTTTCTGATTTGGAGATGTCACGGGTACGGGTCATTGCAAGCTCCCTCATGGAGATGTCAGAACCCTGTGGACGCGTACCCCAGTCACAATGCCGCAGCGCTTTTGTTGATCTAAATCAACCTTCCCCACGCGGATCCGAAACGTCGGCTTTGGGTCCAAAAGCCGGCACCCCGCAGAGCGGTGGACGTCTGCTAAGGGGCCAAAAGGCGACATGCGGCCTGTGGAGTCGGCACCACTCCACACCGGGTGGCGGCCAGCTCAAAGCTCGGAGACCAATTCCACCAAGATCTGACGCAGCCACGCATGAGATGGATCGTGATCGTAGGAAGCGTGCCAGAGCAGTGAAACAGCTACGTCCTGCAAATCCACCGGAGGCTGGCTCAGGCTAAGCTTGAGTTCTGTGGCGAACAACCGAGCCAGCCGCGCGTGCATTGTCACGACGACAGGTGCGCGTGCCACCAAGGCAGGGACAGTAGGAAGCGAGGCGTGGTCAGGACAACCGTCCGCCGCAATCCTAGTTTCTCAAGGGCGTCGTCTACCACGCCGCGCACAGTCCGGCCCGGCCGCAGGCTCGTGAGAACATGAGGTAACCGCACATAATCTTCGAGCGAGATTTGGGCGTCGGTGATGCCCGTTATCTCCGCGTTGAACATGCACAGATAGCTCTCGTTGAACAGCAGACGCCGCTTGTGGTGGATCTGGCCGTGAGGAAAGACGTCATAGCCAATAGCGAGGTCTAGTTCGTCGGCATCGAGATCATCCAGAAGTCTCGACGAGTCGATGTTGTAGAGCCGCAGATGGACGCCAGGCGCAACCTTGCGCAGGCGTGCGAGGAGAACGGGAAGGACCAGGATTTCCATGCTGTCTGGGAGGCCGAACCTGAAGGTCCGCTCTGCCGTCGCTGGATCGAATGCGTCGTCGCGTGAGACAATCGTTTGGATTTGAGACAGCGTAGCCCGCACCGGCTCTACCAGCATCACTGCACGAGGGGTGAGGCGCAAGCCGTCGGGCCCGCGCGTCAGAAGCTCGTCGCCGAACAGGTCACGCAGGCGGGCGAGGTTGTGGCTCATCGCCGACTGACCAATGCCTACACGGCCCGCAGCTCGCGTGACGCTACGTTCGCGAAGCAAGGCATCGAGGTGGACCAGCAGGTTTAGGTCGAGATGGCTTAGATTGACGGCATCGATACCCATCATCGATCCAATCTGTTTGATCAATGAACATAGGCCCTCCATCTTATGTGGCAAGGGAACGGAGGGCGTGGCCCCCCGCCCAGCTAAAGGAGATCAACATGTCTATCCGCAGCAGCCTTTTAGCCGCCACACTAGTCTTAGCCGCCTTTGGAACCGCTCATGCAGACAGCCTCAGGCCAATTCAGGCAAAGAGCATCGATCTCGGCGGGGTGTCCGGCGTCGCCTACTACACCGTTGAGCGCGATGGGTTCCATGTCGTGACGACCCTTGCTCAGGGCGAGACGGGAACGCCAATCCGCGTAGTCTCTGTTCTTGCGCCAGGCCAAAGCGTTGTTCTCTCAACGTCCCAGCAGCCACGTGCGCTTGAAATCAGCCGGGCGGGCAACGAAGTGTTGGTCCGCAAGGCGGCGCCGGTCACGAATTAAGGTTCGAGCCTGGCAGGCGCGGTCATTTTCGGCGCCCGCGCCTACCCCCGGGAGGCGTCAGGCGGCCCTCACGCCGGCGATGGTGAAGCGCACCAGCAGGTGATAGCTCGTCGGACCTGGTGGTGAGATCAGCCGAGAGTCTTGCGACGTTCCGCGTCGACTTGAGCCCGCCATTGCTTGACGAGATCGCGCCGGCGACCGGGATAGCGTTCCGTCCTGAGCTTGATCTTTTCTATCCGATCGGCCCGGAATGAACGGAAGTCTTTCCTCATTTCGCACCAGCCGGCAATGATGCGCCGGGAATCGAAAAAGCCGACGCCAATTGGCCAGATGATCCGCGTGGTCTTCGCGCCTTGCGGGTCGCGATACACGATGGAAAGCTTGTGTTGGTCGCGCATGGCTTGCCGCACGACGCGAAGGTCGACGGCTTCGGGCTGCTTCGGCCTGCGCCCCACGTGAAAGGCACTGTCGTCCAGCTTGTGTTGCAGCTCCGAGGGGAGGACCGCTCCAATTTTGGCGAGCGCGTCGCGCGCCGCCAACGCGAACTCATCATCGGTCTGGCGAGATACCCATTGGGCGCCCAGCGCCAAGGCCTGGATTTCCTGTTCCGAGAACATCAGGGGAGGAAGGAGGAAGCCGGGTTGCAAGACGTAGCCAAAGCCAGGCTCGCCGTCGATTTGTGCGCCCAAGCCCTGCAAGTCGGCGATGTCGCGATAAATCGTTCGCAACGACACACCCGCCTCAGCCGCAAGGTCGTTGCCCGACACCGGGGTGCGGCGCCGTCGCAAGATCTGCATGAGGTCGAATAATCGCTGGCTCTTCGACATAGACCAAGTCTAGCACGAATCCTGCCAAAAAATGGCAGTAAGGCATCGCGGGCGACGGCGGCGGGGCTTTGAGTGGCTGCGTCGCCTCATTGGCCCCGACGGCATTTACATCGCCACCAGAGCCTTTCCGGCGAGCTTGTGCCCGGCTTCAAGCGCCGCGATGAGCGGGATCGCATCGTTCAGACGCACGGTCTCAGCGACTGGCAAGCGCAGCTTTCCATTCGCCGAAGCGGCGGCAAGGCCGTCAAGGATATCAGCCCGCGCGGTGCAGACGATCGGCTTGAGTTTCCGGTTGAAGATCGCACGGATGAACTTGATTGGCGCCGGATTGATATCGAGATACACGCCGCCTTCGCGAAGCAGGCCAACCCCGGCAGCAACCGCCATCGTTCCCGCCGTGTCATACACCACGTCGAAGCGTTCACGGATCTTCGACAGATCGGCGGCCCGATAATCGAAGAGAGGCTGGACGTCCAAGTCACGGGCTCGCTGCATCGCCTGCGCACTGCATGTCCCCGCGACGGTCGCCCCGAACATCTTTGCGAGCTGCACCGTGGCCTCGCCGACAGCGCCGGTGCAGCCGTTGACGAACACCTGGCTGCCGGATTTCAGGGCAGCCTTGTCCACGAGGCCGTTCCATGCGGTGACCCCCGGCGTAGCCAGGCAAGCCGCGTCCTCGAACGAGACTGAATCCGGCCTCATGGCGACGAAGGTTTGGGGGACGATGACGGCTTCGCCAAGCGCGCCGCCATGCTTTATCTGCGCCATGCCGAATACGGGATCGCCAATCTTGAAGCGCGTGACCCCAGCGCCGACAGCGGTCACGATGCCGGAAAAATCGCTGCCCATGGCGCGCGGAAATTTCCTCCCCGTCACCATTTTGAGATAGCCATTGCGCACCTTCCAATCGATGGGATTGATGGCGGCGAACTTGACCTTGACCGCGACTTCGCCGGTCCCCGGAGCCTTCGGCTCGAAGGCTTCGAGCTTCATCGTTTCGGGGCCGCCGTAGCTGTAATATTGAATCCGTTTCATGGTCGATCGTGCCTTAGTGCGGTTGGACGGTCGCCGTGTAGGCGGCGAATGGAGTCGCGTCGTAGATCACTTCGGTCGACGCGATCTTGCCGTTCTTCACCTTGAGGAGTTCCGCGACGACGGCGTTGGCAACCGGATGGGTGTCCGCGCTGTAAACGACGACAGCCTGATCATCGTCGCCGTAGACGGCGAGAACCGTGACCTTCTTGATCATGCGGGCGAAACCCTCGTGAAATTCGCGAAACTTCTGCACGCCGGCGATCCGCCCGCGTGGCGACGTGCAAACAACGTCGTCCGCCGACACGGAAGTAATCGTATCCACGCTCCTGCTGGCGATGGCCTCGATGTAGGTATTGGCGATCTGCAGCGCCTGGCCGTTGCTCTGGGTTTTCATCGTCTTCCTCTCAGTAAAAATGCCCTGAAAGAAGACCTAGCGCAGGCCAGTGACAGATTCTGGCAGTAGGAAATCGGCGCAGCCGAAGGCGCCTTCGCGCCGCGAGCGGCCTGCCTCCCCTGTCCACTGCCCCGGACCTCGCGCTCCGCCAACCTTCATTTGAAGGATGACGAGACAATTGGTCGCAACCACTTTCCACCGAAAGACCTGAATGAGGTCAGGAGAGATGAGCACCTGTCCAGCATGCGGCAGTGGATCAACTGCCAAACTGTTTGAAGTGACCGCAGATCAGGCCTCTCGATCCTTCGTCAGTCCGCGCCAGTATCCGGATCGCTCGCGAAAGTTAATAAGCCACCTGTCGCTGCTCTGGGGCCGCGACACCTGCGATATCCGCAAATGCGCCGATTGCGGATTCGGATTTGCAGATCCGTTCGTCGCGGGCGGCGCCGAGTTTTATAACCTGGCCGCGCCGCACCCTTCCTATCCAACCATGAAATGGGAGTATGCGAGGACGATCGAGGAGCTGAACGGCCTCGGCACTGCCGGAAAAACCGCGATCGATGTCGGGGCCGGGTTTGGCTATTTTCTCGATCACATCAAGGACAAACTCTTTCACGCCTCCGATATTTACGCGGTCGATTACAACGAAGCAGCGCAACAGGCATTGCGATCGAAAGGCTACAAGACCTTCTCGGTCGACCTTCGGGAGGATGGATTCACCCCGATGAAGGAGGCCTTCGACGTCATCTTCATGTTTCAGGTGTTCGAGCACATGGACCGGGTGGATGACGTCTTCGCGCGATTGAAATACCTTCTCAAGGCGCAAGGCTCTGTCTTCATCGCCGTGCCGAATGATATCCGAACGCACTACATGGAAGGCCACGGATCGCTCATCGACATGCCGCCGAACCACATTGGCCGCTGGACGAAGGACGCGTTTGACGCGGTATGTCGACGACACGGCCTGCAATTGAGCATTTGCGAGCGGGAGCCATTCAACCTCCTGAAGTTCCTCAGGGAAGACATCGTGGACAGCTTTTTGCGCAGGGCGGAGAAGCCGGGCAGCGTCAGTGAGTTCGTGCGCGGCCTGCCGCGAAGCAAAGCGCAGCGGATCGGCGAAGCCGTGATCGCACTTGCGCTTGCACCATCACGCTTGCCGGCATGGGCCTACGCGGCCAGGAACTCCTCGACGCTCGGCAGTGCGCTCTGGGTGAAGATCGACAAAGCCGCGTGACGGGCGGCCCACGGTCGAACGGGCCGCTCGCTGCCGCAGCGCCTGCTGACTCATCACCTGCTCTTCGGTCTGATGGCGTCAACAGTTCCCTGTATGAAGGCCTGGAGTTTCCCGACGTCCCCTTCCGTCAACTTGCCGCTGAAATCCGGCATGCCCTGGTCGCGGAATGGACCGTGGAAGAGGATATGCCTCAGATTGGTGATCTCTTCGGCGCTGACGTAGCCGAGATTGATGATGTTGCCGCCTCGGCCGACGCCAGGCACGCCGTGGCAGGCGACGCAGGCTGCCGCGACATAGATCTCGCCGCCTTCCCTGATGTCCTTCGGATCGTACTTCACGCCCTGCAGCAGACCTTCGGTCTGATATTTGACGAACGCTGGCAGCTTCGCCGTGCCGCCGAGTGCGTATGTGTAGATCGTTCCCGGGTTCTGGTACTCGGTCGCGCGGTGCGTCAGGCCGTAGGAGCCGCCCCAGCCGACCGCAATCGAGATGTATTGCCTGTCGTCGACCATGTAGGTTGCGGCGGCCGCCACCGCGCCGGTGCCGGTCGGCATTTCCCACAGCTTGGTTCCGTTTGCCGCATCATAAGCGACGAAGCGGCCATCCGCCGTCCCCTGGAAAACCAGATTGCCGGCGGTGGTCAGCGTCCCGCCGTTCCACGGCGACACGTGCTCGACGCGCCAGACTTCCTTTTGATGCACCGGACCCCAGGCGAGCAGACGTCCGAATGGGGCCGACCTCGGAGGGTTGAAAACGAAACCGATATTCCCGCCCAGCAAGCCGCCGAGCTTGCCCGGCGCAACAGCATTCTGCACGAACGACTTTTCCGGCGACAGATTGACCGGGATGTGCTGCGCCGGAAGGTAGACGAGGCCGGTCAGCGGATTGAACGACATCGGCTGCCAGTTGTGAGCCCCGTCCGGTCCCGGAATCGACTCGTATTGATCTGCATCGCGCGCCGCCGGCAGCTCGATCGGCCGTCCGTTGGCATCGTATCCCGTCGCCCAATTCACATCGACGAAGTTCTTCGCCGAGATGAACTTGCCGTTGGTGCGATCGATGACGAAGAAGAAGCCGTTTTTCGGCGCGTGCAGGATCACCTTGCGCGGCACATTGTCGATCTTGATGTCGGCCAGGATCATCGGCTGGGTCGATGTATAGTCCCAATTGTCGCCGGGCGTCTCCTGATAGTGCCAGATATACCGGCCCGTGTCGGCGTTGAGCGCGACGATCGATCCCAGATAGAGATTGTCGCCACCCGACGGACTGCGAAGCTTGCGATTCCAGGGACCGCCGTTTCCCGTGCCGACATAGACCATGTTCAGATCGGGATCGAACGTGATCGAGTCCCATGGCGCGCCACCGCCGCCGTTGATCCAATACTTCCCTGAGGGATCCCAGGTCTTCGCCGCGGCTTCCATCGAGGCGTCTTCAAATGGCTTCGATGGATCGCCGGGCACGGTGAACCAGCGCCAGAGCTGATGACCGGTCTCGCTGTCGTAGGCCGTGACGTAGCCGCGCACACCATATTCGGCACCGCTCTGGCCGATCACGACCTTGCCGTTGAAGACGCGCGGCGCGCCGGTGATCGTGTAGGAATGCGCGTGATCGATCAGCGTGTCCGTTTCCCAGAGCTTGGCCCCGGTCGCGGCATCGAGCGCGATCAGGCGCCCGTCATAGGCGGCTTCGAAGACCTTGCCCTTGTAGAGTGCGAGGCCACGGCTGACGGCGTCGCAGCACCCGCGATAGGTCTTTGACCGGTCAACACCCGGATCGAACGACCAGATTTTTGTCCCGGTCCGCGCGTCAATGGCATGAACCACATTCCAGGGGGCCGACTGATACATGATGCCGTCGACGACGAGAGGCGTTGCCTCGATGCCGCGCGATGATTCCAGATTGTAACTCCAGACGAGCCCGAGATCCCTGACGTTGTCAGTGTTGATCTGATTGAGCTTGCTGAACCGCGTTTCGGCGTAGTCGAGGCCGACGGTCGGCCAATCCCTGGATCTCTTCCTATTGGCTTCAATGAAGTCGCTGTCGACCCTCGAGATATTCGCCTTGATGCGGTCCGGCTTCGCGTCGGTCCCGGTCTGCGCCCATGCACTGGAAGGGAGAGAAAGACCCAGGAGAGCAGGAAAGAGAACAAGAACGGCACTGATCCCCCGGAAGGCAATCTGAATCCTGGACCGATTGCGCGACTTTTTTTCAGGCCATTGGCACTCTGTGTTGGATCGTCCCATGCCTCACCTTCCCTTCGTGCACGTCGAGACCACGATGCGTGCGCTGCCTGCGCCCGCTTCCATTGATATGAAGTCTCAAACCTGCCTCGACGGTGCTACTGAAGCATTTCAGTCCTGACGTGCCCGATTGCAGTTGTAAGAAAGCGTCCTGCTTGGCCCACCGGCCACCACGGCTGTCGCGACGAAGCTGCGGTCCGAGGTGCGATCGGCGGCAATCATGACCTCTACATTTCCGATGTCGCTATTGCGCCTTCACGAGGTTCGATTCACGGTCTAGCAGCGAACGCCGATTGGACCGGAGTCATCTATGCGATCAGCGACCTTGCCGCCGCCGAGATCATCACCAGCCCGCCCGTGATGACAGCGACGTCGAGAATGGCGGTGTGGATATGCACCGGCATGCGTTCGACAAAAGCCTTTGCGAGGAACGCACCGGGGATCGCAATCGCGCCGATCAGCAGCGCGAAGGCGAGCACCTGCGCATTCACCGCGCCGGCAAGGCCGAACACCGAGATCTTGATGAGGCCGGTGCCGAGCGAGATCATCGCGTCGGTCGCGATCACGGCGGCGCCTTCGAGGCCCGCGGCCATCAGCAGCGACAGCAGGATCACGCCGGAGCCGGAGGTGCCGCCGACCAGCACGCCATAGCCGACCGAGCCGGCCGCAAGGCCGGTGTCGCCGATCCTGACCTGGCGGCGGCGGAGCACGCGGCGCAGCGGCACGCTCAGGATCAGCATGGAGCCGATCACGAGCGCGGCGCCCGCATTGGTCAGCCGCGTGTAGCCGTAGGCGCCGAGCGCGGTCGTCAGCGCCGCACAGGCCAGCACGATCAGCGCGCGGCGGCGGTCGGCATAGCGCAAATAGGCGATCGCGCGGCTCGAATTGGTGAAGATCGCGGAGATCGCGATGATCGGCACCACGGGCTCGGCTCCGACCAGCGGCACCAGCACCAGCGGCATCAGGGCGCCGGTGCCGTAGCCGGCGAGACCACCGATGATCGAAGCAAACAACGCCATCAACGCGACCAGCAGGAGCTGAAGGATCGAGATGTCGGCGAAGCCTGAGACGATAGTCACGTTCTCTCATCGCGGCTGACGCGTGCCGCTGCTTGATCGGCGATGGAAGCGAGCGCGGCTTCCTCTAGGGGAAAATCCGCCGCAAGCCAAGCGTCCTCGGCGAGCGTCAGCACATGCCCGAGCGCGGGTCCTTCGGCCATGCCGCGGGCGATGAAGTCGGCGGCGCGAAGCGGAAATTTCGGCGCAATCCAGCGCTGCGGCAGCTCGGCGAGCGCACGCCAGTGCGACGATCCGGCGTCGCCGCCGGCCCGCGCCCAGCCGAGCAACACGCGATCGTGATAGCGCTCCGCGCCGAGCCGGTAGAGCAACCGCCGCGCATTGGCCTCGTCCTTGGTGGCGAAGCGCCACCAGCGGTGCCCCATCGAATCCAGCGCCTTGGCCTCCGCGTTGGAGAGCCGCAAGCGCGTGGCAACGCGCTTGGCATCTTCGGTCACGGCGACCGTCAGCGCGGCGAGCCGCCGCGTGCCGCTTGCCGGCAAGCCAAGCTCGCCCTCGATCGCGATCATGGCCGACAGCGGCCCGGTATAGACGACGCCTCCGCTCAGCGCTTGCAGCAACCCGCCATCGGCCATCGCGAGCGCGGCGTCGGAGGCACCGCGAGCAACCAGCAGCTTCAGCATCTCCATGCGCACCCGCTCGGCCGACAGGCTCGCGAGGCCCGCGCGGCCGCGGATGCAGGCGAGATAGCCGTCGCGGTCGGGCTCGCCGGCCCCGAAGGCGGCGTGGATGCGGAAGAAGCGCAGAATGCGCAGATAGTCCTCGGCGATGCGCTGGTCGGGATCGCCGATGAAGCGCACGCGCCGCGCGGCCGCATCCGCGATCCCGCCGACATAGTCGTAGACGACGCCGGTCGCATCGGCCGACAGTCCGTTCATGGTGAAGTCGCGGCGCTCGGCGTCCTTCACCCAGTCGCGGCCGAACGCGACCTTGGCCTTGCGGCCAAAGGTCTCGGTGTCCTCGCGCAGCGTCGTGACCTCAAAGGGCTGGCCGTCGATGACCAGCGTGATGGTGCCGTGGTCGACGCCGGTCGGCACGCTCTTGATGCCCGCAGCCTTGGCGCGGCGCATCACCTCGTCCGGCCGCGCCGTGGTCGCGATGTCGATATCGCCGGGCACGAGACCGAGCAACGCATTGCGCACGGCGCCGCCGACCACGCGCGCTTCCTCGCCGTTGGCGCTGAGCAGCGCAAGAACGCGCGCCGCCCCGCCGGAGGTCAGCCAGGGCGCATTGGCGAGTAACGGCTCTGCGCTCATGGTCCAGCCCCTATTTTTCCACGCCCGGCACGAGCCTGCCGTTCTCGATATGGGCGGGAACGTAGGTCGAATCCGGTGCGGCGCCGGAGAAATGCGCGAAACCGATCAGCCCCGCGATGACAAGCACGAGCGCGGCCAGGACCAGGCGCGCGACGACGGTGACCGGCCAGGACGATCGCGCGAACAGGCCGGAGCGGGTGGCGGCCAGGAACAGCGCATAGACGGCAAAGGGGATGAGGAAGATTCCGATCTCGGTCAGAATCGGCCGGATCATGATGAGTAGATCCGCTCATACAGCACACGCAACATTCCGGCCGTCGCACCCCAGATGTAGCGTTCCGCGAACGGCATCGCGTAGTAGAACCGCTCCATGCCGCGGAATTCCTTGCTGTGCACCTGATGGTTCACCGGGTTCATCAGGAAGGATAGCGGCACCTCGAAGGCATCATCAACCTCCGAATGGTTGATGGTGAGCTCGAAGCCGGGCCGCACCTTGGCGACCGTCGGCAGGATGCGGAAGCCGAAAGCGGTGCCGTAGAGATCGAGATAGCCGATCGGCTCGACGAAGTCTCTGGACAGGCCGACCTCCTCCTCGGCCTCGCGCAAAGCCGCATCGAGCGGCGAGGCGTCGGTCGCGTCGATCTTGCCGCCGGGGAAGGCGATCTGGCCGGCGTGGTCGTTGAGATGCGCCGAGCGCTGCGTCAGCAGGATGGTCGGCTCGGGACGGTCGACCACGGCGATCAGGACCGCAGCCGGCCGCACCGGCTGCTCGCGCGCGACGATCTCGAGCATCTTGTCGGTGCCGGGATCGCCCGAGGCGGGGATGATGTTCGGATCGTAGAGGCCGGACGGCACGTCGAAGCCGAGCCTCGCCCGGGATCGGGCGAAGAAATCGGCCGCGCCGATCACGACCGGACCGCTCTTCAGGATAGGCTTGTTCAAAGTGCGGCCCTCACCTGCTCCGCGTCGGCCATGGCGAAGAATTCGCCGGCCGACTCGACGCCGAACATCGGCTGGCCATCGACCATCCGCTCCTCACCCATGTCAACCAGATCGTAGTAGAGTGCGCGGGTGACCTTGGCCCAGAGATCGGCGCGGACATGCAGGTATGGCGTCAGTCCGCCCTCCCTGGCCTGCTCGAAGCGCAGCCGGTGCGTGGCATCGCAGGTGACCCAATCGTCGACATTGGTGCGGAAGCGGAGCACGCGATGGTTGTCCTCGCCGTCCTTCTGCATCTCGACCGCCATGAACGGCGCGTCGTCGACGCGGATGCCGACCTTCTCCACAGGCGTGACGAGGAAATGCTTGTCGCCCTCGCGCTTCAGGATGGTCGAGAACAGGCGGACCAGGGCGTGTCGTCCGATTGGCGTGCCCATGTAGAACCAAGTACCGTCGGAAGCGATTCGGATGTCGAGATCGCCGCAAAACGGCGGATTCCACAGATGCACCGGCGGCAGGCCCTTCTTGGCGCCTTCGGCATTGGCGGCACTTTTGGCGGCGGCAGTCAGCCCCTCAAGACCTCGATCGGCGCTCTGCCCTTGGTTCGCCATGGTTTGCCCTGACTTTGTCTGTTGGCACGATTGGTGCAGGTTTTACGTTGTACCCGGGTGCGCGGTTCCACACCGGATTAACCCGGTGTGGAGGTCGCCACTTCGTGATGCCCTACATATCCCTAAGCCGATAAGGTGGGGATAGGTTAATTCAACGAATACATGGCCTTCCTGCAAGTCTAGCATAGGGCCCATGTGCGACTTGTGATGACTTGACGACGCAAGCGGGCCGCGTGGCGGACTTTAAGGAGCTGACGGATGGCGGAAAGTGTCGAGAAACTGGAAGACGGAATCGTCCGTTCGGCCGAGCAGGTGTCGAGCCAGATCCGCGCGGCGAAAGACGCAATCGGGTCCGTCATCTTTGGCCAGGATCGGGTGATCGAGAACACGCTCGTCACCATCCTCTCCGGCGGCCATGCGCTGCTGATCGGCGTGCCCGGCCTCGCCAAGACCAAGCTGGTCGAGACGCTCGGCGTCACGCTGGGCCTCGACGCCAAGCGCATCCAGTTCACGCCCGATTTGATGCCGTCGGACATTCTCGGTGCCGAAGTGCTCGACGAGAGCACCGCCGGCAAGCGCTCCTTCCGCTTCATCTCCGGTCCGGTGTTCGCGCAGCTGCTGATGGCCGACGAGATCAACCGCGCCAGCCCGCGCACGCAGTCGGCGCTGCTCCAGGCGATGCAGGAGCAGCACATCACCGTCGCCGGCGCGCGGCACGACCTGCCGAAGCCGTTCCACGTGCTCGCCACGCAAAACCCGCTGGAGCAGGAAGGCACCTATCCGCTGCCGGAAGCCCAGCTCGACCGCTTCCTGATGGAGATCGACGTCGACTATCCCGATCGCGACGCCGAGCGCCGCATCCTGTTCGAGACCACGGGTGCCGAGGAGACACTGGCGAAGGGATCGATGAACGCAGATGCGCTGATCACCGCGCAGCGGCTGATCCGCCGTCTGCCGGTCGGCGATTCCGTGGTGGAGGCGATCCTGTCGCTGGTCCGCTCGGCCCGTCCGGGCGAGGAGAGCGGCGAGACCGGCAAGTTCATCGCCTGGGGTCCCGGCCCGCGCGCCAGCCAATCCTTGATGCTCGCCGTGCGCGCACGCGCGCTGATCGACGGACGCCTGGCGCCCTCGATCGACGACGTTCTCGACCTCGCCGAGCCCATATTGAAGCACCGCATGGCGCTGACGTTCCAGGCGCGCGCCGAAGGCCGCACGATTCCGGACGTGATCAAACAATTGAAGGCTCGGATCGGTTGATGGCCGCAGACAACGGGCACACAGCGAAGGAGATCATCGCGATCCGACGTGCCGATGGCGAAAGCCGTACGCTCGCCGCTTCGCTGCCGCGCCTGGTGCTCGAAGCCCGCCGTATCGCCGCCAACGTCATCCACGGCCTGCACGGAAGGCGCCGCGCCGGTTCCGGCGAAAATTTCTGGCAATATCGCCGCTTCGTCTCCGGCGAGCCGGCGCAGAATGTCGACTGGCGGCGCTCGGCGCGCGACGACCATCTCTATGTGCGCGAGCTCGAATGGGAAGCCTCGCACACGGTCTGGATCTGGCCCGACCGCTCGCCCTCGATGGCGTTCGCCTCCAAGACCGCGCGCGAATCCAAGCTCGAGCGGACGCTGATCGTCGCCTTCGCGCTGGCCGAGCTGCTGGTCTCGGGCGGCGAACGCGTCGGCATTCCCGGATTGATGGCGCCGACCGCGAGCCGCAGCGTCATCGACAAGATGGCGCAGGCGATGCTGCATGACGATGCCGACCGGCTGAGCCTGCCGCCGTCCTTCGTGCCTTCCGCGCTCGCCGAGATCATCGTGCTGTCGGATTTCTGGTCGCCGATCGCGGAGATCAAATCCACGCTCGCGGGCCTGTCCGGCTCCGGCGCGCATGGCACGATGGTGCAAGTGGTCGATCCCGCCGAAGAGTCGTTCCCTTATTCCGGCCGCGTCGAGTTCGTCGAGCCTGAGGGCTTCGGCGTGATCACGGCCGGCCGCGCCGAGACTTGGGCGCAGGACTACACCGCGCGGCTCGCGCTGCACCGCGACCAGATCCGCGCCGAGACCAGCAGGCTCAACTGGCTGTTCACGACCCATGCGACCGACCGCTCCGCCGCCGAGCTCTTGCTGTTCCTGCATGCCGGCATGCAGGTGAGCAAGTCGGGCACCCGCACCACGACGATCAAGGTGGGGCCGGCCGCATGATGGGATTGCCGCTCGCCTTCACCGAACCGCTGCTCCTGATCGGCCTTGTCAGCCTGCCCGTGCTGTGGTGGCTGCTGCGCGTGATGCCGCCGCGGCCGCGCCGCATCGAGTTTCCACCGACGCGCCTGCTGTTCGACATCGCACCTCGCGAAGAGACGCCCTCGCGGACGCCGTGGTGGCTGACCGCGCTGCGGCTCCTGGCTGCGGCCCTCGTCATTTTCGCCGCCGCCGGCCCGATCTGGAATCCGCAAACGGGCGCCGCCGGCAGCAAGGCGCCGCTGATGATCATGTTCGACGACGGCTGGAGCGCCGCATCGCACTGGGATGTCAGGGTCAGGGCCGCCGACGAGCTGATCGCCAACGCCGACAACGACCGCCGCGCCATCGCGCTGGTGCCGCTGTCCGAGCCGAACCGCGACATCACCCTGATGCCGGCGGGTGCGGCGCGCGTCGCACTGCGCCAGCTCGCGCCAAAGCCCTACTCGATCGATCGCGTTGAAACCCTGACCGCCATCGACCGCTTCCTGAAGGCCACCGGCGACTGCGAGTTCGCCTGGCTGTCGGATGGCGTCGATACCGGCCGCGGCGAGGACTTCGTGCAGGGCCTTGGCAAGACCATCGGAGATCGCAGCCTGACGGTGTTCGAAGGCGGCACCTCCTCCCCGCTGGCGCTCGTTGCCGCCGAGAACGCCGCCGCCAAGATGACGGTGAAGGTGCTGCGCACCGACAGCGGCATCGCCGTCGGCACCGTGCGCGCGCTGGACCAGAAGTCCTCGCCGATCGGCGAGGCGCGTTATTCGTTCGGCCCGCAGGACAAGGAAACCGAAGCCTCGTTCGACCTGCCGGTCGAGCTGCGCAACGACATCACGCGGCTCGATATATCAGGCGAGCGTTCGGCCGGCGTGGTGCAGCTGCTCGACAAGCGGTGGCGCCGCCGCGCCATCGGCATCGTCACCGGCACGACCAGCGAGACCGCGCAGCCGCTGCTGGCGCCGACCTTCTACCTGACCCGTGCGCTGGCGCCGTTCGCCGACGTGCGGCTCGCCGACCGGGGCTCGCCGCAGCAGGGCATCACGCAATTCCTCGACCAGAAGCTGCCGATGATCATCCTCGCCGATGTCGGCACCGTCGCCCCTGAAATCCGCGAGCGCCTCAACGCCTGGATCGACCAGGGCGGCGTGCTGGTGCGCTTCGCCGGTCCAAGACTGGCGCAGGCCGAGGACGATCTTGTGCCGGTCAAGCTGCGCAAGGGCGGCCGCACGCTCGGCGGCAGCCTGACCTGGGAGAAGCCGCAGCATCTCGCCGCGTTCGCGGCGAACGGCCCGTTTGCCGGCGTCGCAGTCCCCAAGGACGTTACCGTGAACCGCCAGGTGCTGGCCGAGCCCGACGCGGTGCTCGCCACCAAGAGCTGGGCCTCGCTGGAAGACGGCACGCCGCTCGTCACCGGCGAGCATCGCGGCAAGGGCCTGGTCAGCCTATTCCACGTCAGCGCCGACATGCGCTGGTCTGACCTGCCGATGTCGGGCACCTTCGTCGAAATGCTGCGACGGGTCGTCGACATGTCCGGCTACACCGCCAAGCCCGGTCCCGGGGTCGCAGCCGAGGCGAGCACCGAGACGGTGGCGCCGCTGCACATCCTCGACGGCTTCGGCGCGTTCGGTCCGCCACCGGCCACCGCAAAGCCGCTGCCCGCGGATTACCGCGACCGCGCTACGCCCGATCATCCGCCCGGCTTCTATGGTCCGGCAGAAGGACCGCTCGCCGTGAACACGCTCGCCGCTTCCGACCGCATCGCAGCGCTGAACACCGCAGGCCTGCGCGCCCGGCACGCGACCTACACCAATGCCGAACCGCGCGACCTGCGCGGCTGGCTGCTGTCGACGGCGCTCGCGCTGTTCCTGATCGACGCCATCATCGTCGCGGTGCTCGGCGGCGGGATCGCCGCGCTGCTGCGCCGGCGCGCCGCGACAGCCATGATCGTCGTCGGGCTGGCGCTTGCAGGCCTGGTGTCGCTTGCGCCGGCGCCGTCGCGCGCCGATGGCGCGTCCGACGAGTTCGCCATGAAGGCGGTGTCGCAAACCCGCCTCGCCTATGTCGTCACCGGCAATGCCGACGTCGATTCCATCGTCAAGGCCGGCATGTCCGGTCTGACGCAATTCCTGGCGCAGCGCACCGCGCTGGAGGCCGGCGATCCCGTCGGCATCGATCCCGGACGTGACGAGCTCGCCTTCTTCCCGCTGATCTACTGGCCGATCGTGCCGGGCGCGCCCAAGCCGCCGCAGGATGCCATCAACAAGATCGACGCCTACATGAAGCAGGGTGGCACCGTGCTATTCGACACCCGCGACGCGATCGAAGCGCCGCCCGGCGAGAACGGCGCCGCACAGACCCCGGGCATGCAGACGCTGCGCGAGATCCTGTCGTCGCTCGACGTGCCCGAGCTCGAACCGGTGCCGCGCGAGCACGTGCTGACCAAGACTTTTTATCTGTTGCGCGACTTCCCGGGCCGTTTCAGCACCGGCCAGACCTGGGTCGAGGCCTTGCCGCGCGATGAGGACGACGACAGCGCGCAGCGGCCGGCCCGCGGCGGCGACGGCGTCTCGCCGATCATCATCACCTCGAACGATCTGGCCGGCGCCTGGGCGCAGCGGCTCGACGGTCAGTTCATGCTGCCGATGTCCGGCGGCGACGCCCGCCAGCGCGAATTCGCCTACCGCGCCGGCGCCAACATCGTGATGTACACCCTGACCGGCAACTACAAGGCCGACCAGGTGCACGCACCGGCCCTGATCGAACGGTTGGGGCAATGATGCGGGTTTTGACGTTGGATGCCCGCCAAGATGAAGCCGTCATGGCCGGGCTTGTCCCGGCCATCCACGCTTTGCCACATGGCAAAAAGAACGTGGATGCCCGGCACAAGGCCGGGCATGACGATGCCGAGAGAGTGACGCCATGAATTACGGCATTGCGTTCACGCCGCTTGTTCCCGCGATCGTCCTGTGGCTCGCGCTCGCCGCGATCGTCGTCGTTGCGCTCGTGCTGCTGGTGGCGCGTGCTCGCGGTGCAGCCGTGCGCGTCGCCGCGCTGGCACTGTTCCTGCTGGCGCTCGCCAACCCCTCCTTCACCCGCGAGGACCGCGATCCGCTCACCTCGGTCGCCGCCGTCGTGGTCGACAAGAGCCCGAGCCAGAATTTCGGCAACCGCAATCGCGAGGCCGCGCAAGCGCAGGAAGCGCTGGTCGACAGCCTGAAGAAGATCAAGGGCCTCGAGGTCCGCGTCGTCGACGCCGGACAGGCCGATGGCGAGACCGACGGCACAAAACTGTTCGGGGCGCTGGCCACCGCGCTGTCGGACGTGCCGGTCGACCGTGTCGCCGGCGCGTTCCTGATCACCGACGGCCGGGTCCACGACATCCCGGCCAACACCGCCGGGCTCGGCTTCCAGGCGCCGGTGCACGCGCTGATCACCGGGCAGAAGGACGAGCGCGACCGCCGCATTGCGATCACGGCCGCGCCGCGCTTCGGCATCGTCGGACAGACCCAGACCATCACCTACCGCCTCGACGACCAGGGCGTCACTGGCGAGCGCGCCAAGGTCACGATCCGCAGGGACGGCGAGGTCCTGGGCGAGCGCACGCTGGGAAGCGGCCAGAGCGCGAGTGTCGACGTCGACATCAAGCATGCCGGCCCCAACATCGTCGAGATCGAGGCCTCGCCGCTCGAGAAAGAGCTGACGCCGGTGAACAACCGCGCGGTCGTCGCCATCGACGGCGTGCGCGACAAGCTGCGCGTGCTACTGGTCTCGGGCGAGCCGCATTCCGGCGAGCGCACCTGGCGCAACCTGCTAAAGTCCGACGCCAGCGTCGACCTCGTGCACTTCACCATTCTGCGTCCGCCGGAGAAGCAGGACGGCACGCCGATCAACGAGCTGTCGCTGATCGCGTTTCCGACCCGCGAGCTGTTCCAGCAGAAGATCAACGAATTCCAGCTGATCATCTTCGACCGCTACGCCCGCCAGGGCGTGCTGCCGATCGCCTATTTCGACAACATCGCGCGCTACGTCCGCGCGGGCGGCGCGGTGCTGGTCTCGGCCGGTCCCGACTATGCCTCCAACACCAGCATCTGGCGCACGCCGCTGGATTCGGTGCTGCCGGCAGAACCCGTCGGCGTGACGGAAAAGCCGTTCTATGCGCATCTGTCGGAGATCGGAAAACGCCATCCGGTCACGCGCGGCCTCGAAGGCTCCGCGAGCGAGCCGCCGCGCTGGAGCCGGTTCTTCCGCACCGTCGACACCCGCAATGCGGTCAACCCGCCGGTGATGACGGGCGTCGACGGCAAGCCGCTCCTGTTCCTGTCGCGCTTCGGCGAGGGCCGCGTCGCGCTCTTGCTCTCCGACCATATCTGGCTGTGGGCGCGCGGTTATGAAGGCGGCGGTCCGCATCTCGACCTGCTGCGGCGGATGTCGCACTGGCTGATGAAGCAGCCGGACCTCGATGAAGAGGCACTGCGCCTCCAGGTGCAGGGCAAGGACCTCGTCGTGGTGCGCCAGACCATGTCGGACAGCGTCCATCCGGTCAGCGTGACCTCGCCGTCCGGCGTGTCGCAGGACCTGACGCTCAGCCCTGCCGATCCCGGCGAGTGGCGCGCCAGCCTGCCGGCCAGCGAGCTCGGCCTGTGGCAGGCGACCGACGGCACGCTGAAGGCGCTGATCAATGTCGGCCCGACCAATCCGAAGGAGTTTTCGGAAGTCACCTCCACGACTGAAACCCTGAAGCCGCTGACGCAGGCGACCGGCGGCAATGCCGTGCGCGTGGTCGATGGCACCAGCGTCGAGCTGCCGCGCATCGTGCCGGTGCGTTCGGCGAGCGTCTTCGCCGGCGATGGCTGGATGGGCGTGCGCATGCGCGACGCCAGCGTCGTGAAGGGCGTCGGCGTGCTGCCGATCTTCGCCGGCCTGATCGGCCTGTTGCTGCTGCTCGGCGCGTTTGCCGCCACCTGGGTCCGCGAAGGGCGCTAGTTGCCTGAACGACACATCGCGCGGCCACCCGCGCGAGATCGTCTGACTTCCGTTGACATAAGCTGACCGTTCCTGCGATGTTACATTATAACATCGCAGGAAGCCGAGGGGATCGGCGCCTCGCGATGTGGGGTGGCTTTTCCAGATGAAGTGGTTCCGGTCGAATATCAGGCACGGCGCCCGGCTCGCGTTGTTCGCGATGCTGGTGCAGTTCGCGTTGACGTTCGGCCACAGCCATTGGTTCGCCCAGGCCGCGCCCCTCGCACAGTCCTTGCTCCAGCAGACCGACAGCGGCAAGAGCATCGCTTCGATCGACCGCGCCGCGGTCCAGAAGCAATCGCCCGCCGGCCCTGACCGGGAGCAGCCGGGCGAGGACAATTGCGCGATCTGCGCCGTGGTCGCGATGGCGGGTACCGTCGTATCCGCGACGCCGCCTGTGCTCCTGCTGCCGCAGGCGATCGAGCTGCTTCAGCTCACCACCGATGCCGAGTTCGTCCATCTGAAATCGGCCGGCACGGCGTTCCAGCCCCGCGCCCCTCCCGCGTCCTGACTCCAGACATCACTTGATCACACCCGGGCTCGCCGCTTTCAGGCGAACGCACGGGAGAAGTTGAAGTCGAATTCCGTCGCGCTGCGACGGCAGCCCGCCTCCGATCAGCACCAAATCTTGCGGACGGCGCCTGACTGGAATCAGGACCATGTCATTTGAATTGCGACGCGCGCAGCGTCTGGGTGGAGCAAGCCTGCTCCTGCTCGGCGCCGCCGCCACATCGGCGCTCGCCCAAGAGCCGGTACAACAGCCTGCGCAAGATAAATCATCGACCGAGATCCCCGCCGTCACCGTGACGGCGCCGAGCCCGATCGTGCGCAGGGTGGTGCCGACCCGCAGCCCGGTCCATGTCGCGCGCACCGGACGGTCGCGCAGCCAGCAACGCACGGCGGAAGCAGCGCCGACGGCGCCAGCGACGGCCGCCGCGCCCCAGCAGGGCGTGCTGCCGATCGTGACCAACCAGTTCGCGACCGTCACGGTGGTGCCGAACGAGGAGATCCGCCGCGAGGGCGGCGGCCAGCTCGGCGATCTGCTGTTCTCCAAGCCCGGCATCACCGGCTCGAGCTTCGCACCGGGCGCCTCCAGCCGGCCGGTCATCCGGGGGCTCGACGTCAACCGCGTCGGCATCGTCGAGAACGGCACCAATTCGAACGGCGCATCCGATCTCGGCGAGGATCATTTCGTCCCGGTCGATACGCTCGCGACCAACCAGGTCGAGGTGGTGCGCGGGCCGGCCGCGCTCCGCTACGGCTCGACCTCGATCGGCGGCGTCGTCAGCGCGACCAACAACCGGATTCCGGACGCGCTGCCAACCTGCGGTGCCCAGCCGTTCCAGAGTTATGGCATGCCGGTGAAGGCGCCACTCGCGACCGCCGGGACATCGCCCTGCGTCACGGCCGAGACACGTTCCGCGTTCAGCTCGGTCGATCGCGGTGTCGAGAGCGGCGTGCTGCTCGACACCGGCGCCGGCAATTTCGCGTTCCATGCCGACGTCTACGGCCGCAACACTACGGATTACGGCATCCCGAGCTACCCCTATTTGACCGACCAGACCCGGACCATCACAAACGGGCGCCAGCCCAATTCGGCGTCGCGCACGGACGGCGCCTCGATCGGCGGCTCCTACTTCTTCCAGGGCGGCTATATCGGCGCGTCGATCACGCAGAACGACTCGCTCTACTACATCCCCGGTATCGACGGCGCCGACCACAACACGCGGATCGACGGTCACCAGACCAAGATCAACGTCAAGGGCGAGTACCGGCCCGATGCCACTGCGATCGACACCATCCGCTTCTGGGCTGGCGCCACGGATTATCGACACAACGAGATCGGCCTTGCCGATCCCGCCGATCCCAACACCGACGGCGTGCGGCAGACCTTCACCAACAAGGAGCAGGAGATCCGCACCGAGGTGCAGCTGATGCCGTTCAACGCGCGCTTCGCCGAAGTGACGACGGCGCTGGGCTTCCAGGTCGGCCATCAGGAATTGACGGCGCCGAGCCCTGATAATCCCGGTACGCTGTTCAACGGCCTGTGGGACCCCAACAACAACACCCGCGTTGCCGCTTACGCCTTCAACGAGTTCAAGTTCACGGACGCGACGCGAGCCCAGATCGCCGGCCGCATCGAGCATGTCGAGCTGCACGGCACGACGCCGAACTTCCCGCCGGATTATCTACCCGACGGCACGCCGCAGGTGGGCATCGCACGCAATCCGTCCTTCACGCCGAAGAGCGGCAGCATCGGCCTGTTGCAGGACCTGCCGGGCGGCATGGTCGGCAGCATCACCGCGCAATATGTCGAGCGCGCGCCGAAGCCGGCCGAACTGTTCTCGCGCGGCGCGCATGATGCGACCGCGACGTTCGACATCGGCAATCCGAACCTCGCGATCGAGACCGCTGAGTCGGTCGAGGTCGGCCTGCGCAAGGCGACGGGGCCGTTCCGCTTCGAGGCGACCGTCTTCTACACGCATTTCGACAATTTCATCTTTCGCCGCCTCACCGGCGTGATGTGCGACGACAGTTTCGCGTCCTGCGGCACGCCCGGCGCCGAGTTGAACCAGGCCGTCTATTCGCAAGCCAACGCGAATTTCCGCGGCGGCGAATTCCAGTCGCAGCTCGACGTCGGTGCGTTCCAGGGCGGCATCTGGGGCATCGAGAACCAGTTCGACGTGGTGCGCGCCACCTTCACCGACGGCACCAACGTGCCGCGCATTCCGCCCTTGCGGATGGGCGGCGGCGTGTTCTGGCGCGACGACAACTGGCTGATGCGCGTCAACCTGTTGCACGCCTTCGCGCAGAACAACGTCGCCCCGGTCGCGGAGACGCCAACGCCGGGCTACAATCTGCTGAAGGCCGAGGTCAGCTACAAGACCAAGCTCGATCCGCGTCTGTTCGGCGCGCACGAGATGACGGCCGGCATCGTCGGCAACAATCTCCTCAACGAAAACATCCGCAACTCGGTGTCCTACACCAAGGACGAGGTTCTGATGCCCGGCATCGGCGTGCGGGCGTTCGCCAACTTCAAGTTCTAGCCTTGCGACAGCCGGGGCCCGCGGGCCCCGGCACACGCGCGTTGAGTGAACCGTAGCCCGGATGGAGCGGAGCGAAATCCGGGGTTTCTCACCTGACGGAAAGACTTTCCCGGATTGCGCTCCGCTCCATCCGGGCTACGGGCTGCGCGTCAGCCGCTTCTCGAAGCGCCACTGATCCACGGGAAAAGGCCCGTTAGACGTCTCCGACATCATCACGAAGGTGCCGGCGTTGCGCCAACCGCTCTTCTCGTAAAACCGCGCAGCGCGCGCGTTGCCGACGGCGCAGGCCAGCCACGCCAGCTCCACGCCGCGCGCGGCAAGGCGGGCCTCTGCGTCGGAGATCAGCGCCGCGGCGACGCCCGCGCCGTGCGCCTTCGGCGATACGAAGAGCTGATACAATTCGTCAGCCCTGACGGCGCAGAAGCCGAGCGGCGCGCCGGCCGGGCCGACGACGCTGATGTCGGGAAGCATGACCGCCAGCCGATCGCGAAAATTCGGGAGCGTGCGGAGGCGGACCAGTTCTGGCGGCGCAAGCGAGGCATGCGACCCATGCCAGGCATCGTGCCACAACTGAGCGAGATGATCGACTTCACCGGCATCAGCGGGTCGCACCTGCATCATGGATACTCCGCAAGAGGTATCGTAGCCCGGATGGAGCGCAGCACAATCCGCGAACTACCCTACCCCGCCCGCGCCTTGCTCCAGTCGGGCGTGACCTGCCCCGACACGCCCTCGAAAGCGCCATCGACGAGCTCGAACACCAGGATGCGCGCGGCGTCGACCGGGCCCGGCATGGTGACGCGGCCCTTCGGCACCGGCTTGAAGCCGACGCGGCTGTAATAGGGCTCGTCGCCGACCAGCAGCACTAGACGGTGACCCTTCTCCTTGGCGTCCTTCAGCGCGCGCTCCATCAGGAGACGGCCGATGCCACGGTCGCGGAACGGCGGCTCGACGGTGAGCGGCCCGAGCAGCAGGGCCTGCGTCTCGCCGACCAGCACCGGCAATTGCCTGACCGAGCCGACCAGCAGCGTGCCGATGCGGGCCGTGAAGGACAATTCGAGCAGATGGTCGACATGCTCGCGAATGCGGTAAGCGCTGAGCACGAAACGGCCGGGGCCGAAGGTGCGCTCGTGCAGCCGTTCGATCGCCTGGGCGTCGCCGGCGGCTTCCGGAAGGATGGTGAGCGAGAGATCGGTCATGTCGGCATGCGTCTTCGAGCGAAGTGGTTTCAGGTTCGCGTCAGGAAAACGCGTCAATGCGAGATGCGGGATAACATCTCAGACGGCCGCGGTCCATCGGCCTCGTGGGCGATAAAACCGTGTGCCGGGCCACGGCTGAGGACCGCCGCGAACAGCAGCGTCCAGAGCGACAGCATCAGGATCGGGATGACGTAGTACTGCGTGAAGACCGGATGCGTGGCAAAGAACGCCAGATTCAGCGCGAGATTGCCCGCCACCAGCAACGCGAGTTTCCTGACGCCGCCATGGCCGGCGAAGCGCCACAACAGCGCGGTCCCGACGCAGGCGATCACGATCAACGGGAATTGCGTGTCGCGGAGATAGGCCAACAGCACGGCCGGGTCGAGGCTCGGCGGGGCCGTATCCTGGCCGCCATAGGCCGAGACCAGCGGATTGCCTGAGTTGACCAGGTTCGCCGCGAACACCGGCAACAGCCCGACGAGGAACGAAAGGCCGAGCACGAGACCTGAGACGAACGTCTCGCGGTTACGCCAGATCAGGAACGACAATCCGAAGAACAGGAAATAGCCGGCCGACAGAACCACGTTGGCGATCCGAAAGCTCGCGGACAGGCCGAGCAGCACGCCGACGGCAGCGACCATCAGCAGGCGGCGCCGGCCTTCATCGACGAACGGTCTTGCGGTGAACAGACCCGCCAGCGCGCAGACGACCATGGTCGGCGCCATCGAATAGCTCGCCTTGGTCGGATTGATCATGAAGTAGATCGAGAGCGCGCCGAGCAATGCGGCGAGCGTCAAGCCGACCTTCTCCTGCGCCCGCCACAAGCCGAACAGCGCAAGGCCGGCGACGATCGCGTTGGCCAGCATATAGAGCGGAACGACCTGGAACCCCTCCGGAAACAGCGCCAGCACGAAGCCCGTGCCCGGCGGCGGCGTCATCACCCATTTGCTGCCGTCGGCAGTCTGGGTGTGGCAGGGTGCCCGCGTCGGTTCGTTCCAGTTCGGAAAATCGATACTGCGCAACTTGGCTGCGAGATAGCCGTCGGTTTCACGGGCGAGGCTGGTGTCGAGCCCTTGCCAGCCGAAGCGCTGAAACAGATGCGCCTGCCTGAGATAGCAGATGTCGTCATAGACGCCACGGCTCTCGCTCCAATGCGAGATCAGCCTGATGTTGCTGGCCAGAATTGCCAGAAACACAATTGAAAAAAATACTTTAACAGCTTTCATCGGCATTCGCCGGGCAGCCCCACACAGCTTGAAATGGCTTGCCGCCTGTACAGGAAAAGCATCGGCAAGTATAGCAAGGGTGGGCAGTCAGGAGGTGAGGCAGACGTGGCCGACATGGGCATGGGTACGGGTATAAATACGGGCTTGGCTTCGACCGACACGTGCCGGGACGGTGCCGCCGCACCGCAGCAGCGCGCGTCGCGAGTCCTGATCATCATTCCCTGCTTCAACGAGGAGGCCTCGGTCGGCGGTTTGCTGAGCGAGATCGCGGCAACCGGACGCGGCTACCACACCCTGGTCGTCGACGACGGCTCGTCGGACGCGACGTCCGCGGTGGCAAGCTGCCGCTCGCCGGTCGCCCGCCTCGCGCAGAATCTCGGCATCGGCGGCGCCGTGCAGACCGGCATCAAATACGCGGCGCGTCAGGATTTTGATTTCTGCATCCAGATCGACGGCGACGGGCAGCATGATCCGCGCGCCATCGAGAGGCTTCTGGAGGCCTATCGCGAGGACCCCACCAACATCACCATCGGAAGCCGCTTCATCGACCATGCCGGTTTCTGCTCCACGCGCATGCGCCGCGCCGGCATCAGGCTGATCGTGCTTGCGCTCAACGGCCTGTTCAGCGGCGGCCGCATCACCGATCCGACCAGCGGCATGCGCTTGCTCGACCGTTCCGCCATCGCCTTCTTCGCAAAAGCGTATCCGACGGATTTTCCGGAGCCGATCTCGCTGGCCTGGGCCATGCGCGCAGGCCTCACGGTCAGCGAAGTTCCGGTCGAGATGCGGGCGCGCGAGACCGGCGTCAGCTCGATCGACGGATTGAAGTCGGCGAGTTACATGATCCGCGTCCTCGGTTATATCCTGCTCGCGCGCCTCGTGAGGGCGTCATGACGCCGGGCGTCCCCGTTCCGATTTGTGGTCTCATCATCTCGTCGAACATTCTGAGGAGGCAGCCGTGACAGATGCCCTTCCAAGTCCGGAGACGGTCGTCGTCATCTCCGCCTTTGCACTGATCTACATGCTGGTGCTGCTGCGCAAGACGCTGCAAGGCAAGTTCGATCTCTACGACTTCCTGATGCTGTCCATGGTGGCGATCATCCCCGCGGGCTTCACGCTGTTTCCGACACTGGCCTATCTCGTCAGCCATCTGACCGGCGTCGTGTTTCCGTTCGTCGTGATGTTCGGCGCCCTGTTCCTGGTGGTGTTCGCGTTCATGCACAACATGACGGCGCGACTGCACAGGCTGGAGCGGCAGAACTGCGCGCTGATCCAGGAGCAGAGCCTGCTGGTGCTGGAGCTGCAGGCGAAGGAGAGCGGGCAGTCCGGCGGCTGAGCGTTCAACGCCAGGTCACTTCAACGCCAAGTCGCGGTCAGCGGCTTGCCGTCCAGCACTTCCGCGAGCCTTTGCCGCGTGCCGTGTGTGGTGCCCTCGGGCAGCGCATTGATCGCGAAGAACCCGCATTCGACGATCTCGTGGTTGGGCTCAGGGACGCGATTCTGCTTGAACTGCCTGACCACGTAGACCGCGACGTGGTCGCGGCGGGAGACATGGCTGTTGAGGAAAATGCCGTGCAGCACCGCGTCACCGGTGAGATCGATGTCCCCCTCCTCCTTGAGCTCGCGCCGCATCGCCTGCTCCATGGTCTCCCCGAGATCGACGCCGCCGCCGGGCAGATACCAGCCGGTGATGTAGCTGTGCCTGACCAGGAACACCCGGTTCTCGGAATCCAGCACCACGGCGCGGACGCCGAGCGTCATGCCGCGGACAAGCAGGAAATAGGCGTGGAAGATTCGCCGCAGCAGCGGTTCGAATGTCCGTCGGACGCTGTTCAGACGATCCCCCATCAGGCTCCCAAAGAAACTCCCAAGAAAACTGCCAAGAAAACTCCGAAGAGGCTCCGGTCCGGGCCCCGCTTGCACAGTCCTCGCGACCTTGCCATTACAGCGGTCGAATAGCGAGGCAATCGCGCGCCATGGCCCCCTTCACGCTCGCCCATCTGTCCGACCCGCATCTGCCGCCGTTGCCGAAGCCACGGCTGATCGAGCTCGCGGGCAAGCGCGCGCTCGGCTACGTCAACTGGACGCGCAACCGGCACAAATACCAGCGCCGCGAGGTGCTCGACGCGCTCGTCGCCGACGTCCAGGCGCAGACGCCCGACCACATCGCGGTCACCGGCGATCTCGTCAATCTGGCGCTGGAGGCCGAGTTCGCGCCGGCGCGCGCCTGGCTCGACGGCGTCGGTCCGCCCGACCGCGTCACCACCATTCCCGGCAATCACGATGCCTATGTCCACGCCACCTCTCACCGCTTCGGCGAGACCTTTGCACCCTATCTTGCGGGCGACGACGGCAGCATCGGCTTTCCTTCGCTGCGCCGGCGCGGGCCGCTCGCGCTGATCAGCCTGTCCACGGCGGTGCCGACCCTGCCGCTGATGGCGACGGGCACGCTCGGCCGCGATCAGCTCGCGTCCCTCGAAGCGGTCCTCGACCGCCTCGCCGCCGAGGACGCCTTCCGCGTGTTGCTGGTGCATCATCCGCTGAAGTCGGGCACGCGCCAGAAACGGATGACCGATGCGGGCGCGCTGCTGGCACTGATCAAACGCCACGGCGTCGAGCTGATCCTGCACGGGCACGACCACATTCATTCGACGATGTGGTTCGAGGGTCCCAACGGCAACATCCCCGCGGTCGGCGTGCCTTCGGCCTCCGCACTCGCCCACGGGCGTTACCCGGCGGCAGCGTATAACCTGTTCACGATCGAGAAAGACAATACCGGCTGGCGCTGCGAGCAGACCGTGCGGGGGCTGGGCGCGGGGTTTCAGATTAGCCAGATCAAGCAGGCAAGGTTGATTTGAGGTGCTTGTCATTCCGGGGCGCGCGTAAGCGCGAGCTAGGATGCGCAATTGCGCATCTGAGAATCCATACTCACGATGGTGGTTATGGATTCCGGGCCTGCGTGCTTCGCACGCATCCCGGAATGACGAACTGAGTCCGTAGCCCGGATGGAGCGCAGCGTAATCCGGGGCGGTGCATCTGTCGCGGCAGGTTTCCCGGATTGCGCTGCGCTCCATCCGGGCTACGAGAAGTGTCGTCACCAACTCCGCAGGGCCGCCAGCACGGCGAGGCCGAACAAGGCGGCCGCGCCGAAAATGAATCCGAACACGAACGGCCAGAGGCGCGAACGGCGCGGCGGCTCCGCGGCCGCGGGCTTCGGCTCTGATGGCACCACCATGGCGTGCTCGCGCTCGATCATGCGGCGGGCGACGTAGTCCGTCACGGCTTCGACGATCATTGCGGTGTCGTGCGATTCGGCGAGCACGATGCGGCCGAAGCGGGTGTCCTGGACGAAGCGGTACATCCGCTTGTCGCGCCCCATCATGATGTGTGCGACGACATCGATCCAGAGTCTGGGCGTATCGCCCTGGCTGATGCCGCGATCGAACAGGTCGATCTGGTCGGGCACCTGCGCGAACAGGGGATCGAGCGCATCGTTGAGGATCTCCAGTCGCGCCACCTCCGCGTCGCGCAAATCGACGACCACACCGGTCCGGTCGGCGGCCTCGATCCGTGCGCGCAGCAGCGCGTCGCGCAGCCGCACCGGGCGCGGCTGGCTGGGATGGGTCCCGCTGGTCTCAGGCTCTGACATTGTCGGCCTCGTCCTCGACTTTCCTCCGTTAACCTATCAGCAACCAAACGGTCCGCAAAGGGCCCACAATTCCAGAGACTTACGGCGCCCACAGCCGATTGACCTGTGCCAAACCCCGCGGGTCACTTCAAATTCCTCCGGGTGTGGTCAGTCAAATTCCTCCACCCGCGAGGCAGGACAAGGGACTGTTAGTTTGAGTTTGTTTCCCGGGCAAGAGCTTC